>CALCGO010000140.1 GCA_937901055.1 uncultured Rhodobacterales bacterium | reverse complement strand
AGACCGAGACTGCGGATCGCGCTACCAACTGATTTCGATTTGTCGATTAACGCATCAAATACGCTGTCGATGCTCGAACGAAGTGTCGACTTAACGGACCCCACGAAATCGAATAGGTTGGACGCAGCCTCCTTCGCTGAATCACCCGCTTCTGTTACACCGAGCGATAACCTGTTGGTCTCTTCGTTTAGACCTTTGAATATCTCAAGCATATTCTGAAGTTCTGGTGATGCTTCCATACCCAAGTCACGGAACGCTGCGGCGGTTTGGAACGCAGTCATGGAACTTTTCGCCCACGCTTGCTCGGCGTCCTTAAACATCTCGGTTATGGCGTTCTTTTCGCTAAACTTGAAATCAATACCAATCTTGTCGAGAAAAGCGTTCAATGGGCTTGTGACTATGGAGTTAACCAAATTATCCCATTGCTCAAGTATCCAACGGAACGCGCCGACAAATGCAGAAACCATACTATCGGCAATACCTTCCATTGCGAAAAGTAGCGACATTCCCCACTTCTTCCAGTTGCCAACAGCTTCCCCGAACACCCTACCCACGAGCGATATGGCCTCGCCTATACCACCAACAGCCTTCGTCAACTGAATGAACCGGAACAGCAACTCGCCCACGGCGATCAGTACCGCGAGCGGCAGGAACCGCATCATTATGACCTCTAACTTGAACAGAGCGGCACCCAATAGAAACACCGCGTTCCGTGCGGCGAAGAATGCCACAACCCATTTAATCGCAAAGAACGTGGCGACTGTTGTTGCGATGATGAAGATACGATCAAGGTTTTCTGGAATGGCTTTACCTATTGCGACAATCGAGTCTTTCAACGACCCAAACGCTGTAGCTATCGAGCCAGCAAGAGGTTCCAACACCCCCATGAGAGGTACAAGGTCACTCATCTCGGCACCTGACCGAGTAATAGCCAACGCCATCGAACCAAGGACGGCCACAAGTCCAGCAAGGACAGCACCGAGCGGCCCGAAGAACTGAAGCATCTGTGAACCCTGTTGGGTGAACGCGAGCAAGGCAGACTGACCACCACCAACCTGTGTGGCGAAGTCACCTACCTGAAAACCGAGCTGTTGGAATGCACGACGGTTACGTGTGAGAAACCCTTCGGATCGCCCGAGACGGTTCGTCATCTTATCGAAGTTTTGGGTTACGCCACGGATAGCACGGGATGCATTATCAACCGCCGTTATTTTGATTACTGGTACTGTCGCCATTGTGCTTGTCCTGTATTCTGAAGTAGGCCAACCACTCATAAATCAGAGACATCGGCCAGTGTTCAATTTCGTACAACGGTGTCCGAAGACGATCCGATAAAGCAAACAGGATAAGCCTTGCCGGATCGTCAGTTAGTTTTTTTCCGCTTCGGCCTCATCAGGTGCTTGGAGTTCACCATACACTTCACACGCCTTTGAAACAATCTCCAACGGCATGTTCTTCAGTTTGACCTTATCTTCGAGCGTGAAGAACTTCTCACCATCCTCGTTCATCGCCTTGCGAATAAGCAAGTCAATGATACCCTCGGAGTTCGCACCAGACATGAAATTCTTGTGCTTACGTGTGACCCATGACAGATCGGCAGGAGTGAGAGGCTTACCGTAGATGACTACGCCTTCGCCCCATTCTTCGGTCATATCCACACGGATCAGGGGTACTTCAGGGATGTTAAGATCGGAAAATTTCATAGTGACCTACGCTGTTGTGGTTTCAGTAAGAGTGCCTGTTCCTTGGAACGTGAACTCGATAGTGACCATCTCATCATGCGGCGTAGAAATCGGTGCGCTCGTGATGATAGCCGTACCCGTATACCACACGTCACCACTTGTTGCGTCACCTTCTGGTGCCATCACAAGTGTAACTTCTGTGCCAATTGCGGCAGGAAGAACGCCAAGGATCTGGCCAGCGTCATCAGGGTCCCACAGAGCCGACACAGAGCCGTCCCAAGATGTAAGCGATGATGTGAATGTCCGTGCAACCGTGCCCATGGTGGTGGTGTCCACGGTGTCAGCGTTGCGATTAAGAGTGAAGTTTCGGATTTCCGCGATGGCTGTTGTGCCAATCTTAACGGTGCCTCCGTTTCCGTGTACAGTAGCCATAGTCGTTACCTCATAGTTTCAGGGTTGGCGGGGTCAGTAAAATAAAGCACGTCGTATGTCATTCTCATCAAACCTACTGGTTTCTGGCCTTCACCGTCAAAAGCAATCTCCGTACTCTGTAGCACATGATCTTTCACAAGACCACCGAGATTGCTCGCCGCCATCAGAGTTTCAACCAATACGGCGTATCCGTCAAGAGTGTCGTCAATCGTATCGACAGGGCCACGCGCGGTGAATTCGATCAGCACCGACAGGTTACGCTCCAATGTGGACATCGAAACACGAGTGGAATTCTCCGACGTGGTGTACACAAACAGGTAATCGTTCTCGGTTGGATAGGCGCGAGACTTCTTCACGGTCAGACCGACGCCTGCCACCGCTGTGGCCACGGCATCTCGTATTTGTGCGCGGATATGGGCCATTAGTCTTTCGACAAGAACAGGTCGATCACACCGGTTCCGTCGTCCTTGAAGTATTCAATGGTGTAAGCAACGGTCCGCACGACAAGAGCATCACCCTCGGCAATACCTGTCACGTCTGTCGATTTACACTGGAATTTCGTTTGGTGGACCAACCGGGACACTTCCCCGTCGCCCACTTCGATGTCTTCATCATCGAAGATACCTGTGACCGATGACGCACTCCCGCCCGAAGGCGTATACGTCGCAACTTCCCCGAAATCATCGGTCGAAAGTATGGTCGCCAGGTCATCTGCGATTGCCGACATCATTCTTCTGGCACCGTCGCTTCCGGTAGACCACCTTCAATGCCTACGGCACGATTGGTCGCAGCAGCGCCTTTTTTGGTCTTGGGTTTCGACTTCATGTCGGCTTCAGTCGCTTCACGGATGCGACCCATCGCGATCAGTCCGCTAACTTTGTCAGCAGCTACATCGATTGGTTTGCCGCCAGCTTTGACGCCTTTGCCTTTGATCGAGAAGCCTTTGAGTGCGATATATTTCATGGTTGTCTCCCTTGGTAAAACGGGCCGAACTGATTCGGCCCGTTAAAGATATTAGGTATCGTTGTTATAAGCAAACGATACCGGATGACGTACAGCCACATCGGTTGTCTGGAATGCGCGGATGTACAGGCCGTTTTTAGCGGCAAGTGTCGCATCATCGAACACAAGGTCCAAACCACCCCACATGCCGATCAGCACGTCAGCCCAATTACCGAAGTAAAGGTTGCCGTCTGTGATCGCATTGGTTGACAGGTAAGGATACCCGTTCATGGAATTGCCTTCCATTACGAATAGGCCCGAACCAGCGTCCTTCACTGTGGTTTTCAGCGCGCCGCGCATGTTCGTGCGACCGATGTATGCCAGTGAGCCGAACAGTGCGTTGTCGTCCGCTACAGTGGTCTCCATTGCAACGACTTCAGCAAACGTCGGGTTAACACCAGCGAACGCAGTTGGCTTGTTGATACCAGTTGTGTTCAGA
>CALCGO010000139.1 GCA_937901055.1 uncultured Rhodobacterales bacterium | reverse complement strand
TTCTTCTCGTTGGAATACACCTTAACAGACTGTCCGATTTTGTAGGACCACTTCAATTTTCACATAATTTTTGACAATTAGTATTGAGTGCCTCCCGAGCTTTTTGGCGACCGGGGTTTGGCTCTGATGCTATCAATCCATAAGAAGGGTAAGCTGGCTCACCCGGACAAGAGTTGGCGTTCCGCCCCCCTGCTTGCAGGTTGGAAACGTTGTCAGTGCTGACATTGCCAAATTCAAATCGCCACACGTATTTTCCTATGCGGACAAAAAAAGCCCCACTGTTTCCAGCGGGGCTTTTTTAAATCTATTTTGGCGTTCTTAATCGAAGAGGCCCGAAGCGTCATCAGATGGCTGCTCAGCGGCCGACTGATCTTCAAGTGCTGCAACGGCAACCGCTTCAGCCTGACGCTGTGCAATAATCTTGGAATCGCGCACTGTTGCGACCCGTTTGATGTCATGCGTAGCAGAACCCGTACCAGCCGGGATCAGGCGTCCAACGATCACGTTCTCTTTCAACCCGATCAGCTTGTCACGCTTACCTTGCGTGGAAGCCTCGGTCAGAACCCGTGTGGTTTCCTGGAAGGAAGCCGCCGAGATGAACGAACGTGTTTGCAAGCTGGCTTTGGTGATACCAAGCAGGATCGGCGCACCGGTTGCAACTTCGCGACCATTTGCGACCGCTTCTTCGTTCGCTTCTTTGAACTCGGCAAAATCAACGTGCTCGCCTTTCAGCAAGGTTGTGCCACCAGTCGATGCAATTTCCCATTTCTGGAGCATCTGGCGAACAATAACCTCGATGTGCTTGTCGTTGATTTTCACACCTTGCAAACGATACACAGCCTGAACTTCGTCGATCATATAGTCGGCAAGTGCCTCCACGCCCATAACATGCAAAATGTCATGCGGTGCAGGGTTACCGTCCATCAAGTATTCACCCTTCTGGATGAAATCACCTTCCTGAACAGGAATGTGCTTACCTTTTGGAACCATATATTCGACGGTTTCCAAGGTATCATCCGCAGGAACAATCGAAACGCGACGCTTGTTTTTGTAGTCCTTGCCAAAGTTCACGTGGCCATCAATTTCTGCGATGATCGCGTGATCTTTAGGACGACGGGCTTCAAACAATTCGGCAACACGCGGCAAACCACCGGTGATGTCTTTTGTTTTTGCACCTTCACGGGGAATACGCGCAATAACGTCACCGGCTTTAACTTCTTGGCCGTCTTCAACGGACAAAATCGCATCAACCGACATGGTGTGAACTTCGGGGTGGCCATTTGCCAGACGAACGGGTTCGCCTGTTTCGGGGTCCATCACGATGATCTCAGGTTTCAGATCGTTGCCTTTAGGAGCCGTGCGCCAATCCATAACGATACGCTGGGTCATACCAGTTGCATCATCGGTTTCTTCACGAACAGACATGCCAGCCATCAGGTCAACGAATTTCGCTACACCTGCTTTTTCAGCAATAATCGGCAACGCGTACGGATCCCATTCAAACAGCTTGTCGCCACGCTTAACTTTCTTACCCTTTTTGACCAATACGATTGAACCGTATGTCAATTTGTAAGAAGCGCGTTCAACACCGTTTTCATCAACGATCGCCAATTCCATATTACGACCCATCACGACTTGCTCTTTATCAGCATTCACGATGACGTTCGCATTACGGAATTCAACTTTACCGTCGTTGTTGGCTTCCTGGAACGACTGCTGACCACCCTGCGCAATACCACCAATGTGGAACGTACGCATAGTCAGCTGTGTGCCCGGCTCTCCGATTGACTGCGCGGCAATAATGCCGACAGCTTCGCCCGGATTAACCCGCGTACCACGTGCCAAATCACGGCCATAACACGTTGCACAGATGCCGTCTTCGGCTTCACATGTCAGCGGGCTGCGGATCAGCATCGACGGAACGCCGGCTTCCTCGACTGCCTCTGAAGCACGTTCGTCCATAAGTTCGTCGCGACGAACAAGGATTTCACCTGTTGCAGGATGCAGAACATCTTCGGCCGATGTACGACCCAGAATGCGTTCGGACATGGAACTGATGATCTCACCGTCGCTAACCGCAGCTTGCGCTGTGATCGACTTGTCAGTGCCGCAATCGTCAACTTTAACGATGCAATCCTGCGCAACATCAACAAGACGACGTGTCAGATAACCGGAGTTAGCTGTTTTCAGCGCCGTATCCGCAAGACCCTTACGTGCCCCGTGGGTAGAGTTGAAGTACTCAAGAACGGTCAAACCTTCCTTAAAGTTCGAGATAATCGGCGTTTCGATAATCTCGCCGGAAGGTTTAGCCATCAGACCACGCATACCACCCAACTGCTTCATCTGTGCAGGGGAACCACGCGCACCGGAATGCGACATCATGTAAACCGAGTTCGGTTCCATTTCAGCACCGGCATCGTCCACATTCAGCTTCGAAATCTCGCCCATCATCGCGTCAGCAACAACGTCGGAACATTTCGACCAAGCATCGACAACTTTGTTGTATTTCTCGCCCTGAGTAATCAGACCGTCCATATACTGTTGTTCGAATTCTTTAACCTGATCGCGTGTACCGTTAACCAAATCCCATTTGGTATCAGGAATGATCATGTCATCCTTACCAAACGAAATACCGGCTTTGAACGCTTCCTGGAAACCAAGTGTCATGATCTGGTCACAGAAAATAACGGACTCTTTTTGGCCACAGTGACGGTAAACCGTATCAATCACATCCCCAACTTCCTTCTTACGAAGCAAACGGTTCAGGATCGCAAACGGAGCCTTATGGTTTTTCGGCAGCAACTGACCAAGACGCAAGCGGCCCGGTGTAGTTTCCACACGTTCCATATAGGAGTTACCCTCGGCGTCGATCTGCTCGATCCGCGCGGTGATGTGAGCGTGCAGATGTACAACGCCGTTATCAAGTGCGTGGTCAACCTCTTCCATGGAAGAGAAGGCCATGCCCTCACCTTTCATGCCTTTACGCGCAAGCGTAATGTAGTAGAGGCCCAAAATCATATCCTGCGAAGGAACGATGATTGGTTTACCGTTTGAAGGCGACAGAACGTTGTTTGTCGACATCATCAGAACACGTGTTTCAAGCTGCGCTTCAAGCGAAAGCGGAACGTGAACAGCCATTTGGTCGCCGTCGAAGTCGGCGTTGAACGCCGAACAAACCAGCGGGTGAAGCTGGATAGCTTTACCTTCGATCAGAACAGGTTCGAACGCTTGGATGCCCAACCGGTGCAATGTTGGCGCACGGTTCAGCATGACCGGATGCTCGCGGATAACCTCGTCGAGGATATCCCAAACTTCTGGACGTTCTTTTTCAACCAGCTTCTTGGCCTGTTTCACAGTTGTGGACAGACCTTTGGCTTCAAGACGGCTGTAGATGAACGGCTTAAACAGCTCCAACGCCATCTTCTTGGGAAGACCACATTGATGCAATTTAAGTTCAGGACCAGTCACAATTACCGAACGACCAGAGAAGTCGACGCGTTTACCCAAAAGGTTCTGCCGGAAACGACCCTGTTTACCCTTCAGCATATCGGAAAGCGATTTCAACGGACGCTTGTTAGCACCAGTGATTACGCGACCACGACGACCGTTGTCGAACAGCGCATCAACGGATTCCTGCAACATACGTTTTTCGTTACGGATAATAATATC
>CALCGO010000138.1 GCA_937901055.1 uncultured Rhodobacterales bacterium | reverse complement strand
CGGCGACCTTGTCCGATCTGCCAGTACCGAAAGGAGTCGGCGAGACCGGGTGAACATTCCAACCCGCCGGAGAAGCGAACCTGACCTGAAAATCTCCTCAGAGATTGGTAAAATCGAAAAACCGGTGGTGCCTATGCGACCGGTTAATCTATGTTGCAGACCTTGGTGCAAACGCAGCGAATTTACTCTTTGTCCGCGTTGTGTGAGTTCAGGCACGCCGCAGCGAACGGTACGCATTCCCGAACCAGTCATTGGTGCAGAACGCAGCAAAGGACCGTTTAGAGCCCATTGCGGTAGTGCCAAATCTTCGCTGCGCGCGCTCGCAGCACGAAAAATGCGTCAGCGGATTGAGGCCGGTGCCGCGTCGTATGGAAAAACCGGTCATTCATGCAAGTCGCAGCGTACATGAGAACGTCAACGCCCGGGTCGCGATCAAAGCATGGAAATCCATAGAGCTGGCAACCACATGCATGATTTAGTGCCTGGCTCATCGCGGCATGCCCAATGCTCCATTGTAAAAATAGGGCCGCATCAGATGTGACGCGGCCCCAGTTCAGGGAGATTATTCAGCGAACGGACTTCGGTAGATTTGAACTTCATCGGACAGTGGTTGAAAATCGAAGGCATCGATGCCGTTCAGCGCTGCGTCATGTACGATCCGGTTCCACTTCACAAACCAGTTGTTGGGCATTAGCAACCCTTATCGTTTTTCATCCTGTCGGAACGCGCCTTGCACGATACGGTCGATCACCATTGCGACGAATAGAATGGCGAAGCCGCCCAAAAGTCCCGGCCCTTTGGCAGCGTATTGCAGCGCCTCCAGTATTTCCTTGCCCAGTCCGCCACCACCAATCAGTGAGATGATCACCACCATGGATAGACACATCAGGATGGTCTGGTTCACTCCGGCCATGATCGACGGTAAGGCAAGGGGGATTTCAACATCTTTGAGTAGCTGCGCCCTCGACGCGCCGAAGGCCACAGCCGCCTCCTTTATGCTTTCCGGCACACCGCGCATGCCAAGCGCCGTTAGACGGATCACGGGCGGCATTCCAAAGATGATTGTGGCCAATATGCCCGGCGGATTTCCTGTCCCGAAAAATGCGATGATCGGGATCAGGTAGACAAAGGCAGGTAGCGTTTGCATCAGGTCCAGAACCGGCTCGGCAATCCTGTAAGCGCGGTGTGATTTGCCGAACCATATCCCAAGCGGGATGCCCATCGCGACGCACAGGGTTACGGATGCGCCGACAAGTGCAACAGTCTCCATCGTAACTTCCCAATATCCTAGAAGCGCTATGTATGCCAAAGCCGCTGCCGTAAAGATCGCCACACGGGGACCTGCTGCGCGCCAGGCGGTAACGCAGATCACCAACATCACGACAGGCCAGGGAGAACCTTCCAGAGCAAGGGTCAAAGCATCAAGCACGGCCCGAACGCCCGCGACGATTCCATCGAAGAAATCACCGCCCGCATCCGCAGTCCCATCAATGCGATCTTCCATCGAGCTTGCAACACGCGAAAACAAGGTGCCATTGCCTTCCCCCAGAATGAGCTCTGAAACACGCTGTTCAGGGAAGCTGTCGAGCAGGGCTAGCGAAGAATTCACAGTGAACTTGTAGATAACTAGCGGGCCGATCACTCCGGTCAGGACAGCTCCGGAGATAGTATTGCGCAGAGAACGCCCGCTCTCAGTCGCTTCGGGGTCAATCCGCCATTTGGAATATTGCTTCTCATAGATTTGGTTCGCCAGAAATCCTTGGATCAGCTTGAAAACTATCAAGAGGGCGAAACCGGTTACCATGATCGTCACAGCCTCGGCTTGGCCAGCGTCGGCTTGGGCAAGGCTTCGATCTGCCGCGGACTGAATATTGCCCGCAAGCTTGGTGAAACGATCTATATCTGCCTGTTCGGTCGCATCCTGGGCGCGTTGCAACAATTCTGTAGCACGGTCTCGCTGCCGGGCTGCACGCTCAGCCATATCTGCTCCGGGATTCCCCCACAATCCGCGGCCAATTTGGACCCATGCAATCACCTCGAGAATGAGGAACGTCCAGAACATGCCCCAGACCGCACGCGAGGCCGACCAAAGCGGCCCCAGCACTGCCGCCCACAGGTTGAAGGTGACCGGCAGGACGCTGGTATTGTCGTGGATCTTGTGAATCGCCTTGCAGTAATAGTCGCCGTACAGCCCCGCAAATTCTTTGATCGAGGCGTTCAGCGCTTCGGTGTCGACCTCTATATTCGAGGCGGCGGTGACTTTCATGTCGGTCGATGTATCAGTCATTCTTGCCCCCCTGTATACCGCGCAGCAGGCGCGGCTTGGTTACGACGCCAACATCAACGCCGCCTTTGGTGATAACAACAGGCTGATCCGTTCCGACAGCCAAGTCGATCAACTGATCGAGGTCGGCGCTTTCGTCGGCGCGCGGTGCCCCGTCGAGCGGGCTGGGATGGCTGTCTATCGGCTCCATGATCGAATGCGCCTTGACCAGTTTCAGTTTGGAAATGCCCTGCACGAATTCGCGCACATAGTCATCGACTGGGTTCATTACGATGTCTTCGGGCGTGCCGATCTGAACGATCACGCCATCTTTCATTATGGCGATGCGGTGTCCGATCCGGATCGCCTCATCAAGGTCATGGGTGATAAAGAGAGTTGTCTTCTTCAATTGCGCAACGAGTGCCTTGAACTGGTCCTGCAGCTGTAAACGAATGAGTGGATCGAGCGCGGAAAAGGGCTCATCCATTAGCAATATCTCGGGGTCTGATGCAAGTGCGCGGGCAATACCCACGCGCTGCTGCATCCCGCCGGACAATTCCTTGGGAAGGCGATCCTCATACCCTGTTAAATCCACAAGACCAAGCGCATGATCCGAAATCGCCCAGCGTTTGGATTTTGAGATTTTGCGGATTTCCAGAGGATAGGCGACGTTATCACGAACGGAGCGATGAGGCATCAGCGCCATGTGCTGAAACACCATGCCAATCTGTTGGGCACGAACCCGGCGCAACTCGCGTTCGCTCAGTGATTGTACGTCCCTACCAAGAATTTCAATCTGTCCTGCGGTGGGTTCGATCAGGCGATTAATATGGCGAACCAGCGTGGATTTACCCGAACCGGACAGACCCATGATGCAGAAGATTTCGCCCCGTTCCACTTCGAACGTGGCCCCCTGGACGCCCACGACACAGCCAAAGCGTTCGAGCACTTCGGGCTTGTCTATTCCTTCAGATTTGACGGCTGCCATCGCTTTATCAGCGTTGGTTCCGAAAATCTTCCAGACATCTGTCAGTTTGACGACAGTTTCACTCATGAACGCCTCTTGGTGTAAAATGTAAGACTGGACCGACTTCGGTCGGTCCAGTAATTGTCGTTTCATCTATCAGTTGACGAACCAGCCCAGCACCCTGTCTTCGTTCGCGGCGATCCATTCAGCAGCAAAGACCTCGACATCCTTGTTGTTCACGGCAACTTCAAATGCCATCGATGAAAGCGCGTCGGAATCAAGCGACATATTCGCAAGCATTGCTGCAGCCTCAGGGAAGTCACTTTCCAGAGAGGTGGCATAGAACACATGAAGCGTCGACGAGGGCCAACCCACATCGGCGGAGGAGTTTTCAAGCCAGTTGGGATCGTCCGTCGGTTGGACGACAGTCCAGCGCTCGGGATCATGCGGCGTTTCTTCCAGCGTGGTCAGGTCATGCAGCGCAAAGATATAGTGCGGCCCATAGCATTGCCCAACCCAGCCTTCGCCCGCCTTAATCGCATTGTCCAACTGGGCGTAGGCAATTGTTTCGTCCATTTCGACCAAATCAAAGACCTGATCATATCCAATGCTCTTGGCCCGAATACGCTCAACGTTGGTTGACGCCCATCCAGCCGCTCCGATCCAGATTTCGCCTGTGCCGTCGCCGTTAGAATCGAACAATGCGGCTGTATCGGGGTTCGTAAGATCTTCGATAGACGAAATGCCATGTTCCTCGGCAAAGCCCTTCGGAATGCACACCGATGTGAACCCTTGCACACTATTAGAGTTCATTGCGACACTGCCCTTCTCTGTCACAAAGGTGTCATGAAGGTTCTGTTGGTTCGGCAACCAGACTTCGGGATGGACGTGCATGGAGCCTTTGTCCATTCCTTCAAAAATAATGGCGTTTGTCCCAGTCTGAAGTTCAACTTCAAGCCCCAGGTTTTGTTCTAGAGCCAGTTTGATGATATGCGAGGTCGCGTTGGCAGTCGGCCAGTTGGGTACGCCGACAACAATATCCTGCGCCATTGCGCAAGTCGCAGTCATTGCGACTGCAACCGCTCCGCCTAATGTGTTTTTCGCAATTCTCTTCATGTTTCTTCCTCCGTGTTGATCTCTCGTTGTAGGTGAAGGCTGCGTGCTTGATCGGTTCATGTGCGATCATCCGCGTCCCCCCCCTTTTCCAAATCGATTGCTGACGAAGGCATTCGATCTGCGGCAAGTTCGTCAAAGTTCCATATTAAGGAACTATGGTTCCATGATTAGATCATTGTAACCAAGAGTTACAATGTCAAGCTTCTAAAGAACGCAGGGCCTCTTCGTTCATCTCGATACCTAAACCCGGTCTTTGGGGCAGACTGGCGTAGCCGCCTGATATGGCAAAGTCGCAATCAGAGAAGTGCGCGCCTAACTCCATGTAATCATAGAATAACTCTGCGTATTTTGCGTTTGGCATAACGGCGCAGACGTGAAGCATCGCGAGGAATCCGACAGACGTACTGTTCCAATTATGAGGTGAGACTTGGACATCATGGGCATCGGCCATCGCACCGATTTCTAACATTGAAAGGATGCCACCCGCGCCTGCAATGTCAGGGTTGAGGACATCGGCGGCGCGCGTTTTCAGGACATCGCGGCAATGGCGAATGCTCGATTGCCTCTCGCCCGTCGTCACTCTGGTTCTGATGCGGGTTCGAAATTCTGCGAGGGCGTCGAGGTTATCGCCTGTAACAGGTTCTTCGATCCAATACGGATCGTAGGGCTCAAAAAGCCGCGCTGCCTTGAGGGCGAGATTTGGGTCCGATGGGACAGCAAAATCCAACATAAGGTCAACATCCGGCCCGATCTCTTCGCGCGTCAATCGCACGCAGGCCTCGGCCTCTGCCAACGTCGCGCGTCGCAAGGGGTAAATTTTTACCGCGCGATACCCTTGCGCGCACAACATCCCGCAACGCGCCGCAACGGCCTCGGCGGATTGAACGGGGTTGTCCCAGGCGTTCGCATAGACTGGTATCCTGTCGGCAATTGCACCGCCCAGCAGCGCATGCACCGGCTGGTTCAATGATTTCCCAAGCAGATCCCAAAGCGCGATTTCAATGGCGCTAACCGCGGCGGTGTAGTCAATACCGGCGTGCTTGGTCTCCATCGGTTTTGCAATTTCATTCAAGAACCGGCGCGGCGATGCGCCGGACATCTGCGCCAAAGCCCCGCAAAGTGTATCAATGATTTCGTGGCATGCGCGCTGACGATGCTGAAGGGCATAGGCTTCTCCCCAGCCACTCAGTCCAGATTCTGTCCCAAGTTTCACGAATACGGTCGTATGTCCCATCGACCAACCGTCTGAACTTGGCACGGCTTTGACCAGAAAAATACTATGCCCCGAGATTTTCATTATCGTTCCTTTTCGAGTTCATTTGCCTTGGTGTTCAGATCAATTAAATGTTTGATCCCGTGCGAGATCAGAATCCATGCAAGGTTTTTGTCTCCAGATAGTCCTCCAGCCCCATCGGCCCACCTTCGCGACCGTTGCCGGACTGTTTGTAGCCGCCAAAGGGCGACCCATAGGCCATTCCGGCGCCATTGAGATGGATTGCACCTGCCTGCAGTTGACGCGACACACGCTTTGCGCGATCCATGTCACCGGTTTGAATATAGGCGGCCAGACCGTAAGGCGTGTCATTGGCAATTTCGATTGCCTCGGCCTCATCCTCGAAGGGAATAATGACCAGAACAGGCCCGAAAATCTCTTCGCGCGCAATCCGCATGTCGTTTGAAACATCCGCGAAGATGGTTGGTTTGGCGAACCAGCCCGTCGGGTGATCCTCCGGTTTACCTAGCCCTCCGACAAGTAGGGTTGCCCCTTCCTGGATGCCGATTTTGATCATCTCTTGCACACGGTCAAATTGCACTTTGTCGAAGAGCGGGCCGATGTGATCGCCTTCCTCCGCCGGATTGCCAACCTCAACTGCAGCCGCTGTCCGCTTCGCGATTTCCAGCACTTGGTCGTAACAGTTACGTTCCACAAGTAAGCGTGTGGCCGCATCACATGACTGACCTGTATTAAACATGGTTTTTGCCACCGATGCGGCCACTCGTTCCTCAAGATCACAATCTGCGAAGACGAGGTTGGGTGATTTCCCCCCCAATTCGAGAGTGACCCTTTTGACCATGGGTGCGGCGTCGTGGGAGACAGCGATGCCAGCATTTGTCGACCCGGTGAATGAAATCATGCGAATGTCAGGATGCTGCGACAATGCAGCACCAACGGCTGTGCCGGTGCCATTGACGAGATTGAAGACGCCCGGCGGACAACCAGCCTCATCTAGGATTTCCGCATAAATCATGGCCGAAATCGGCGTATGTTCGCTTGGCTTCAGAACGCAGGTGCATCCGGTCGCCAGTGCGGGCAAGACCTTCAACGCGATCTGGTTGATTGGCCAGTTCCACGGCGTGATTAGGCCACAAACCCCGACTGGTTCACGGACCAACGTATCGCCGTTGCTCAACTCCAACCGCTCTTCCAGTGCTTCGAGTGCTTCGATAAAACCGTCAAGATGCCCGAGCCCCGCATCAGCCTGCGCCGAACGCGCCATTGAGATCGGAGCTCCCATCTCAATGCGCATCGCTTGTGCCAAATCCTCCAGTCGTTTTTCGGTGATGGCTTTCACAGCAATGAGCAATGAAAGACGATCATCCTTGCTTGTTTGCGCATAGGATTGAAACGCTTCGTTGGCAGCCGTGACGGCCCTGTTCACGTCGTCCCTGTTGCCAAGCGACACGGTTCCCACCTGTTCCTCTGTTGCCGGATTAAGGACGGGCATTTGATCCGCCGATATCGGATCGACCCAACGCCCTCCGATATAGAATTTGCCCAAGTTGGTAAGGTCGGGAGCGTACATGTTGCATTCCTTAAAAGTTAGATCTTAGTAACAGCGAAAACGCTGTTTCAAATAATGCGGCAAGCTTGCAATGCCATGTGTTTCTGACTAGGCGCAGAGCGCAACGTTCTTCTTAGCCATGCTACGGCCCCACGAAGATCTGATTAGGTGTATTTTCCATGAAGTGGAATTCTGCATTGAAAGGCTTTAGTTGCGGTTTGCCCAAGATAAAGTCTGCGGCCCGTGCCGCGATCATCTGGATGGGTGCGTTCAGATTTGCGCTGGTGATCCGTGGCATTACAGACGCGTCGACAACACGCAGCCCCGTTATCCCATGCACCCGCATTTCTTCGTCCACCACCGCATCAGCGTCCGTGCCCATCCGACAGCTACAGGACGGATGATAATCCGTCGTTACTTTGGTCTTGATGTACTTGAGGATGTCAGCATCCGTCGTGACATCGGGGCCGGGATAGATTTCCTGCCCCCGATAGGGATCAAACGCCTTCTGGGCGATGATCTCGCGCGTTCTGCGAATGCCTTGGACAAACCTTTGCCGATCATCTTCGGTCTCCAGGTAATTGAAGAACAGTTTTGGTTTGTCGGCCGGATTCGCAGAGCGCAATTCGATATGGCCAACGCTGGTTGGGCGGGACTGGTCGACATGGACCGAGAAAGCCTGGTCGAGCGATATGCCGCCATTGTCCAGAAAATTGAAACCAGCCGGACCGAATTGAATCTCGATATCTGGATAGTCCATCTTGTGGCTGCTTCGGATCAGGCCACCAGCTTCCCAAAATACGGACGTTGCAGGTCCGCGCCGCGTGAGTATCCATTGGACACCAGCCAAGATCTGGTTCACGGGATGAAGTGCTCGGTGGATGGCCATGGGTTTGGTGCAGGCATATTTGACAATCACCGTCGGGTGCTCTTGCAAGTTTTGCCCAACGCCCGGCAAATCCAATTTAACCTCAATGCCATGTTGGCGCAGGTGATCTGCCGGTCCAACACCCGACAACATCAACATCTGCGGCGAATTGATCGCCCCGCCTGAAAGTATGACCTCGCGGCTTGCCTCAACCCTGTGGCGCTTTCCACGATGGATGTATTCGACCCCCGTCGCGCAGTCGCCTTCGATGACAATTTTCTGCACCAAAGCGTCTGTCACTAGAGCGCAGTTCTTGCGCCTCAGAGCTGGGCGCAGATGGGCAACAGCTGCACTGCAACGCCGACCATTTCGTGTGGTGCTGTCAAATCGGGCGAGGCCCTCGGGCCTGTAGCCATTGAGGTCTTCTGAGTAGCCGTGATCAGATTGTGCACCCGCATCAAGAAACGCATCAAACAGCGGCGTCTCAAGCCTGCCTTTGGTGGTATTGAGCGGCCCAGACCCGCCGCGCCAGTCATCCGCTCCGCGGTCACTGGTTTCACCTGCCTTAAAGTAAGGCAGGCACTGGGCATAGCTCCATTTTGGCAGATTGAAATCGGTCCCCCACCGATCAAAATCGTAGGGGTGGCCGCGCATGTAGACCATCGAATTTATTGACGAAGAGCCGCCAACAACCTTGCCACGCGACATTTCTATACTGCGACCGGAGGCTTCCGGTTCATCTTCGGTCATGTAGTTCCAATTGAGTTTTGGGTCTTTGAAAACCTTGTAGACGGCCGCCGGAATATGGATCATCAGGTTGCGGTCCATCGGTCCGGCCTCAAGCACCAAGACAGAATGTTTGCCGTCCTCGCTCAGCCGATTTGCCAACACGCAGCCAGCCGAGCCAGCACCAACAATGATGTAGTCGTATGTTTCGTTCGCCATCTCGTTTCCTGTAATTTCCTTCTGAATTGGACAAGGCCGGTGTTCTGATCAGCCCCTTCACCAAGGGCGCTTTTGAATGCGCTTGGACGCTTCAGTTGTGCCATCGTGAAACGAACCGAACCACCGGTCCCACGGCATCTCGGCAGAGCCGTAGTTGCATTTGAAATGACGGTGATGAAGCTGATGGAAGAAGTTGCCAAGATCGAACCGGTTTTTCTCATTCACTTCCACGCCCTCATAGCCTGAATGCTCGGCCATCGGGTTGAGTGACAGAAGATACAGATGAAACAGCATGTGCGCTGGATGAGTGGCTACAAAAACATGCAGAATTATACTGGAGTAGTAGATAAAATGCTCGATCGGATGCATCGACAACCCGCTCCAGGGGCCGGTGATGATATTCCGATGGTGCACCGAATGAGCCATGTTGTAGAGCGGCGGCCAATGGATCATCCTGTGGACCCAATAAAAATGTACTGACGACCACAACGGAATGAGCACAAACAAAGCCAAAAACCACACCGGGTTCTGAGACCATTCCAGTGTCGGCATGAAACCATTTGCGAAAGCCCAGAAATAGAGAACTTCAAAGACCGTCCAGATCGTCACACCGCTGGCCAGCGTCCAGAACATGTTGTCCAGTAGCTGGTTGTTAAATGTAAACCTGCGGTTCTTTCCGTGTTCGGTCAGGTCGCGCTTTTCATAGCGCAGGCGCAAGCCTTGCCGTTTAAACGTATGAAAATAGAGGTGCATCACGGTGGCGACTACGATCGCTGAAATCAGATTTCGCAGGTAAATGAACAGTACCCAGCTCCAGGTCAGGGTCTTCATTTGCTCAACCGGTGGCATGAGCCAAATCCAGGTCGCGAATGCAAAGGCGAGCCACAGGGTTCGTTCCGATGGCACAAGCCATGATTTGGCGAACCATGCGATGATCTTCACCGGCTTCGGAGGCCAGGAAAACACCGCTGAAACCTTGATCGGCAGTTCAGGATGATAGTTCCAGCTTGGATTGTCTTGTTGGTTTTGCGTGCTCTGAGAGTCTTCAATGTTATCCATCTCCCCGCCTCCCTTCCATTCAATAGTTCTACATTACGGAAATATGTTTCCTTAATGTAGGACGATGGAAGAAATACAACTCTTCTGTCAATACGATTTCAGCCATATCGGGAGGAAAAAATGCGGGTTAGTCGTAGACCCACCCAAGGTTCTTTGAGATTCGGCGCGTGGCAGCCTTCAGGTCATCGGCCCAGTCAGTGACGTGGCGCGGCTTCATGCGCTCGGTTACGCCCCAAACGCAAAGTGCTGCCACAACCTCACCGTGATGGTCGTAAACCGGTGCCGCGATGGCCGATGTTTGCATAAATTCTTCTGCCTCAGCCACAGCCAGGCCGTCGCGGCGGACATCGTCCAACTGGGCCTCAAAGACTTTACGATCCGTAATCGTCTTCGGCGTGTGTTGTTCAAACGTAAGGGTGTCCAGAACTTTGTTCCTCTGCTTTTCGCGCATGTAGGCGATCAAGACTTTGCCACCGGCTGTGCAATGCGCCGCGGCATATTCACCCATCTTTGCCGCATAAGGAACCTGATATGGGTGGATTGCGCTCAAGACGAGCGTGCGAGCACCATCCATGCCCATCAGGCAGACGTTGTGGCCGCAGCTTTCGCACAGTTTTTCTAGCTCGTTTGCGGACTGGCGTTGAAGGTCGCTATTTATCCAAGATTGCCTTGCCCACCCCCTCAAACGCTGGCCAAGACCATAAGTCTTGTTGCGTTCATCAAACTCGATCACACCTTCATTTTGCAGTATCGACAGAAGGCGGTGCGTGGAACTCTTGGCAAGACCTGATGCGGCGAGAACTTCGCTGTAACTCATTGGTCGGCCGCTGGATGCAAGAATATCAACCATGGCCAGAGACCTCGTGACAATGGAGCTTGTGTTTTTCGGTGACATTTCACAGTCTTTCAGTGGATCGGTTCGGCCGTTCAATTCGGCTTCTACCCATTTCCACACGGCAACGCCACCTGTTGCAATATGTAGTTCACGGAATCAAATTTTCTTGCGCGGTAAACGTGGCTGGTTCAATGCGCTCTTTTGTGTGGCATACTGAGGCATGATCTCGACAGCGGAACTTGGAGCGCGATCTGTAATTCTTGATATACAGCTCAATGTTTAGAAAACTTGGCCTAAGCTAAATTGAATTTTCAAGACCGTTTCCTTGAGTGCCTCGATACGCGATCTAACCGACAGCTTTGAACGTCCGCTTCAGTTAATAATGCTGCACTGCCAAACAATCGTCGCCACGACTGCGAGCAAATGCTGCGTCAGCACTAGCTGCACCTGCACAAGGCCGCTTAGTCCGCACCCCATTCGTTCGTTCAAGCCGCAGCGAATGTCGGCTCCTCGATACTCAGGCGGGTGCTATCAGATTAACGAGCCCAAGCGACAGTATTCATGTAACAGCTTAACTCTATGGGCTCACTAAGGAGTGCCACTTGTTGAGAGCTGCGTCACAGTTAAGCTTGAATGGACAGCGTTCTGAGAGTGACCTTTGCGAGTTGAATAGATTATGAAACGGGGCATGGATTGAAGCGAACTTCTGTAGACTGTGCATGCGCCTAAACCAATGCATCGTACACTGCTATGGTCTTCATAATTTATGTATTGCACTCAATACAACCATAAATTGTTTTTTGAAAATTGGCGTTTGAAGTGAACGGGATACCTATTTGCATGGCCATGCCCCACCCTATCGGTCCCTCTACCCCCACAGTTCACATTTACCTCTAAGCGAAAGACAACATCGCCATTGAGTTAATGAAAAGGTTCTGAAGAGAACCCTCGGTTCAATTTCAAAACACCGAGCATTCAAATTATGAATGGGTAAGAGAGTGGGTAGTGCACTAATTTACCCGCAACGCTTTGATTTTATTGATATAGTGGCGGACCGAGGAGGATTCGAACCCCCGACCCCCTGATTCGTAGTCAGGTACTCTATCCAGCTGAGCTATCGGTCCGTCGGAGGCAGGGATTAAGGCCTGCGCGCGTGCTTTGCAAGCGGGTTTTTGGAATAGTTTTGAACGAGTGGCAATTGACGGGGCTGTAAGTGAAGAAACGCCTTATTTAGCTTGGCCGAGACGGATCAAAAAACTTGTGCCCTCTTGATCTGAGCGTTCGAGTATCAGCGCGCCACCATGGCCTCGAATGAGCTCGGCTGCGATGGCGAGCCCCAGACCTGAGCCACCTTTGCGCGCGCCACCGTGGAATGCTTCAAACAGATGCTTGCGGGCTTTCTCAGGAAGCCCTGGACCTGTGTCAGACACGCGAATTTCTACTGCGTTTTTGGTATTTGTTGCAGAAACGCGGACCTCGCCGCTCTGGTTTGCGGTTTCAAGCGCTTGTCGGGCATTGCGCACAAGATTGCTGATGACGCGGTAGAGCTGTTCGCTGTCAGCATCGACGGTAAAGTTCTGAGGCAGATCGTCGACGAAACTGATTTCGCCATCGCTGCGGGTCAATTGTTCGGCTTCAAATACATCTTCGATGATTTCGTTGAGGTTCACTTTGGTGAGTCGCGGTGCAGGCTCTTCAGCTTTGCCAAACGCCAATGTTGTCTCGCAAAGCTTGACCGCGCGGCTGATGGAGCCGAGCAGCTTGGGGGCCATGCGTTTGACTGTCGGGTCCTCGCTCATTTCGATGCGGTCGGTGAAGAGCTGTGCCGAGGTAAGGATATTGCGCAGATCGTGGCTGATTTTGGCGACAGCAGAGCCGAGCTGAGCGAGTCGCTCTTTTTGTTTGAGCGCGCTGGTCAGTTGGGTTTCAAGCTTTTGCAAAGCGTCTTCGGCCTCGCGCAGTTCAGACACGCTTGCCGAGGGTTGAATGATGCGGTGCGCATCCTCAGGATTGGCGGCATAGGCTTGGATGTCGCCGACCACGCGCTTGATCGGGCGTACCAAGAGAAGCTGCACTGCGAGAAACAACAAGACCGCTGTGAACACCGAAATGACCGCTGACAGGAGCAGGATACGCAGCCCATAGTCGATCATTGCGGCGCGCAGAGGGCCTGTTTCCATTGAGACTTCGATCAGCAGACCTGCTTCTCGAACAGGATTGCCTATCACACGGATGACCCGATCTTCAGTATCAAAGAGCCGCGCTGTTGCATCGCGGATCAAGACGAAAGCCGAGGCGTTGCGCAGATCATAGGTCGCATAAATCGGTTTTGGCATCGGCGCAGAGAGGATCAGCTGTCGTGCTTCGTCGCGTCGCAACACGACGTTGAACACCTCTGCATTGCGTAGAAGCTCCTCTTCTAGGTCGGCATCAATCATATCGTCAGCTAAGAGAGCAAGAGATGCAATCTGGCCGCGCTCAAGGCGGCTTAGGAGATAGTCTTCGCGAAACCGCGCAATCGAGGGCACAAATATCAAGATTTCTGCCAGCATCACGAAGATGATGGTCAAAACGAGAAATCGCCCTGAAAGGGAGTTTAGCATAACCTGTGAAACCTCTTACGGTAGCCAGCGCTGAACTGCGCCAACCACTCTTTTCACCATATTACTCTCAAACAGGCGTGGAGAGAAATAGGCCCCAGCGACGCGCTTGTTGATTTCTCCAATGGTCGGGTAGGGCGCGACCATTGCTGCGATCTGGCCCATCTTCATTTTGTTGGCCAAAGCAAGCGCCCAAGTGTTGATCAGCTCGCCAGCTTGATGGCCTACAATGGTCGCGCCAACAGGGCGGCCTTTGACGATCATCACCTTGGCAAAGCCTTTTGTCTGGCCCTCGGCTATTGCGCGATCATTGCCCGCATAGTCAAAGCGGACGACTTCAAGGTTGCCGCCGTGCTCTGCGCGGGCTTGGGCCTCTGTGAGGCCAACTTGAGCCAATTCAGGTGTGGTGTAGGTGGACCAGGGGATGTGGCGGTCGCTTGCCTTTGCGGGAAGGCCAAAGAGGGCCGAGCGGATAACCACGCCAGCGTGGTAGCCTGCAACATGAGTGAATTGCAGCCCGCCCGCCACGTCGCCAATGGCGTAAACGCGGCGATTGGTTGTTTTGAGGGCCGCATCGACCTTGATGCCTGTGCGGGTTGTTTCGATCCCTGCAGCGCCAAGATCGAGCTTGTCGATATTGGCTTTGCGGCCCACGGCGACCAGCAAATGTGTGCCTTTGAAAATACGACCATCTTTGGCTTCGACCTCGATGGCTCCAGCTGTGCCGCGAATTTCGGATGCGAGAGCGTCTTCTTCGATGAGAATGCCTTCTTCGCGCAAGCTGTCGAGCAAGACGCTCGCGGCCTCGGGGTCGTCTTTGCTCAGAGCTTTGGCGCCTTCGATTACAGTCACTTCGCAGCCAAGGCGTTTGTGCGCTTGGGCCATTTCTAGCCCGATCGGGCCGCCGCCGATGATCAGCAGGTGGTCGGGACGCTTGCGCAGCTGAAAGAGGGTTTCGTTGGTCTCATAGGGTACGCTCTCAAGACCAGGAATCGGCGGCACAAGCGGGCTTGAGCCGGTGGCAATAATGATGCGTCGTGCTTTGATTTCATAGTTGCCCGCCCGCACGATCTCGGGAGAGATAAACTGCCCATAGGCTTCAATGACACGAACGCCAAGGCCTTCGAAACGCTCTACAGAATCATGCGGTGCAATCGTATTGATCACGGCCTGAACATGGTCTTGAGCGGCAGAGTAAGCCTTGGCGGGTGCACTGCCCTTGGCATGTGCCGCCTTGGCTTGGGAGAGAAGGGCTTTTGACGGGACGCAGCCATAGTTTAGGCAATCGCCACCCATTTTGTGGCCCTCAAGCAGTACTACGCTAGCGCCCATCTGTGAGGCGCCTGCCGCGACGGACAATCCGCCTGAGCCGCCACCGATGACCAATAAATCTGTTTGAATGCGTTCCATACTGTCTTCCTAAATCAGAGAGCCTTTGAGAAAGCTTAAAGCGTTTTGCCGCCGCGAAGTTTTTTCAGGGCGATGGGCAGAGCTGCGAGAGCGGCAAGGCCCAGAATCGGCCAGAGAATATGAGGCTCAAAAATAATGCCAAGGTTGGGCGTTTCTCCGCGTGCAAAAACCTCACCAAGGCCCGCGCCGACAGACGTGTAGACAACCGCGCCAGGAATGATCCCGAAGAAGGTGCTTATCACAAAGCGCCTCAAAGGCACCTCAAGAAAGGCGGGAAGCAAGTTGGCCACAAAGAAGGGCACGGCGGGGACTAAGCGGATGAGAAACAGCATCGACCATTGGTTTTCATCGATTTCGTCCTTGATGGCTT
>CALCGO010000137.1 GCA_937901055.1 uncultured Rhodobacterales bacterium | reverse complement strand
GGGCCTTCTTGGCTGGTCTCCTGCGGGGCAGCAGATAGCTGACGACATGGGGCAATTTTGGTATGACGAAACCGTTGGCGTGCCAGTCGATGGCGGGCTTTTGGTAGCAGGGCAATATTAGGGAGGCATCTAATGGCCTTAACGACATACGCAGAACTAAAGGCTTCGATTGCGGACTGGCTTGTCCGTGATGACCTGACGACTGTTGTTGATGATTTCATCGACATGGCGGAGGCGGACATGAACCGTCACCTAAAGCACTGGCGAATGGAGGAGCGGGCAACGCTTTCCGTTTCCGGGCAATACACGGACTTGCCGACTGATTTCATTGCATTCCGCAAGGTGACGTTGAGCGACACGGTTCCGCGCCGAATGGAGTTGATGTCACGGGCCACGATGCAGGGCGAACGCGAGGCCGCGTCAGACACGACAGGAGCGCCGGAATACTACGCGTTGACCGATGGCGACCTAGAAGTCTTTCCATCGCCTGACGACACGTACAGCGTCGATCTGGCCTATGTTGAGAAGGTTCCGGCCCTGAGCGACAGCAATACGACGAATTGGGTTCTGGATAACCACCCTGATTTGTACCTCGCGGGCAGCATGATCTATGCGTCAGCCTACGAGAAGGACGACCAAGCTGAGGCCAAGTGGCAAGCCCGCTTCAATGGCCTGCTTGAAAACATTAACCGCGAAAGTGACCGCGCACGGTTTAGTGGCGCAGGGCTTCGCACCAAGATAAACTCATACTAAGGGGCGCGATATGTCACTAACACCTCAATACGGATGGGATTTGCCGGATGTTGGCGCGGACGAGGACGCATGGGGCGACCTTCTGCGCACTCTCTGGACTGACCTTGATACGCTCTTGGGCGGAACGAACGCGACAGAGTTCGCAATCCTTGACGGCGCAACGGTATCGACGGCTGAGTTGAACCTTTTGGACGGCGTGACCGCGACAACGGCTGAGATTAATTACATCGACGGCGTGACGAGCGCGATCCAGACACAGCTTGACGCAAAAGAGGCGACGGATGCTGAAATCCTGCGAGCCAACGCTGACGACAACGTGACTGGTGGATATACGGCAACGTCAGACGACGACGGCACCAAATCCAGCGGCACCTATACGCCGGACCCTGCAGGTGGCAACTTCAAGCATATCATTAACGGCGGCGCGTTTACGCTGGCGGCGCCTACCGCAACGGGCTGCTACACGTTGATGGTTGAGATTGTTAATAACGCGTCGGCTGGAGCAATCACTTTCTCAGGCTTCGACAAGGAAAGCGGCGACACACTGACCACGACAAACGGCGATGACTTCCAGCTTGTCATCACCAAATCAAACACAAAAGTCTCGGTCGTCAGATTGGACGTAACCTAATGTTTTTGATGCCAATACCACCAGTGTTTTTGAAGGTCACATCTTTGTCACTGGTCGGCACGACGTCTGGGACGGGTGGTACCGTGACGGTTCATGCGTCAGTGCAGGCGGGTGATATTATCATGGTTGGTCACGGTGATCGACACTCAAGCCCGTCTGTTGGAACGGGCTTTACTGAGATAGACAAGGCTGGAAACACAAACGGCGGCTTTACCGATAGCGGCATTTGTACGGCGTTCAAGATCGCTGACGGGACTGAAACAACGGTGAGCGGTTGGACGGGAACGGGGGCCTCGTGGGGCAGCGCGGTTTTCCGACCAAATATACCAGCTACAAGCGGCGCAGCGCTAGACACCTATGCTTATGCCGGAACGGGCAACCCGACAGCAAACACAATCTCATGCACAACAGCGACAAACCCAACGATTGCGATCTATGCGATCTGGGAAGCGTCGAATGTCATGGGCAACGACTTCGGCACGTTCTCGGCGGACGGCAACGATCCCATAACAGGCGCAACGCAGGTTTTGTCGGACAATGGCGGGCACGGTCTTATTGTGTATTTCAAAGAGCAAGCCGTCTCTGGCGCTTTCGATATTCTTGCTGACATCGGGGATATAGGCGTGCAAGCTTCGGCCAACGGATATGTAGAGGTTTCGTGATGCCATTGATTGAGCTTACACTTCCAAAGGGCCTGAAAAACAACGGCACTGACATGCAGTCGGAGGGGCGCTGGCGTGACGGAAACCTCATTCGCTGGACTGAGGACGCGCTTGGGCCTGTTGGCGGCTGGATTGAGCGGATGGCTTCGGCCTATGCCGCAGCGCCTCGCGGGATGATAGCATGGGAAGACGACGCATCGGCGCGATGGATTGCTGCGGGAACGTATAGCCACCTTTATGTCTCGAACGCTTCCGGCACTACTTTCGATATTACGCCTGCGGGCTTTACGTCTGGAATTGAGGACGCGGCGGTCAACACGGGCTTTGGTGGCGGGTTCTTCGGCACGGGCTTCTTCGGCCAGCCAAGGCCGGACACGGGCAACTATTCCGAGGCGACGACGTGGGACTTGGACACATGGGGGCAATACCTCGTTGGGTGTTCTTCCGATGACGGTAAGCTCTACGAGTGGCAGCTTGCGACGGGAACGCCTGCGGCGGCCATCAGCAACGCGCCAACATCGAACCTTGGCGTTGTTGTGACTGACGAGCGCTTTGTCTTTGCCCTTGGGGCGGGTGGAAATCCACGGCACATTCAATGGTGCGACTTTGAAGACAATACGCTCTGGACTGCGGCAAGCACGAACCAAGCGGGCGACCATACCTTGCAGACGTCGGGCCGCATTCAGGCGGGCATTCGCGCACAGGGACAGACACTTATTATCACGGACAGGGACGCGCACCGTTGCGTGTATACTGGGCCTCCATTCATCCACCAGTTCGAGAAGGTTGGCGATGCTTGCGGGCTTGTGGCTCGGAAGGCTTTGGCCAACACTCCTGCGGGCGTTTTCTGGATGGGTCAGAACGGGTTTTTCCGCTATAATGGCTCGTCCGTTGAGCAAGTCCCCTGTGAAATACACGACAAGGTGTTCAAGAACCGCTCCACGGCGCAGTCTAGCAAGTGCTGGGCTGTAACGAACGGTCAGCACAACGAGGTTTGGTTTTTCTATCCGTCATCTGCTTCTGTTGAAGTGGATAGCTACGCGGCGTTTGATTACGGGCAAGGCATCTGGACCTTCGGGTCATTGGACCGCACGGCGGGCGTTGATCGAGGCATCTTCCGAACCCCGATATGGGCGGACGCTACATCTAGTGTTTACGACCACGAGACAGGCTATAACTACGACAGCAACACGATTTTTATCGAGAGCGGACCTATGAACATAGGCGCGGGCGACAACACAGCGATTGTGACAAAGGTCATTCCTGACGAGGCAGCGCTTGGCGACGTTCAGTTGACGCTCAAGAGCCGATACTACCCGACAGGCGCGGAGACATCTCACGGGCCATATACGGCGGTTAATCCGACATCGGTCAGGGTAAAGGGGCGACAGCTTCGAGTTCGGCTTGAGGCGCAGCTTCCGGGCAAGTGGAGGGTCGGCAATTATAGGGCAGAGGTTAGGCAAGGTGGCAAGAGATGAGCAGAGTACCCCTGCCGCTTGGCAACGATTGGAAGACATGGGCGCGACAGCTAACCGTTGGGCTTGGCTCTGCGATAGACAATCTTCGGTGGAAGGTCAGTGAAGACCGCCCAGCGCAGAACGGAACCCTGCTATGGGATGAGACCATCAAAGACCCTGTTGTTGCGGTTGATGGAAATTGGAGGCCGATGAGTATGGATTTCGATGTATACCTTGCAGAGCAGATAATCAAAGACACTTACGGGGATACCGTGAGCGTCATGGAAAAGAAAAAGACGCTGACGAAATTTGGGCGCACGGACTACGCGGACGCGAACATATGGACGACCGTTTGGGAGACCGCGCAGGACGATCCGAACGAGACCTATGTAACAACCAACGCGATTGACACGATTTCATCCAGCAATTCCGGCGATACTGTCGTCATGAACATTGAGGGTCATACCGTCACGGGGACTGGATCAAGTTCGCAATTCACCTTTGTTTCTCAGTCAGCCACCCTAAACGGTCAGAACAAGGTGGTTTTGACAACGCCTTTGGCGAGGGTCTCGCGGGCATATGTGGAAAGCGGCGGGTCACTGGCTGGTGATGTTTATGTCTATGAAGACACGGCAATAACGTCTGGCAAGCCAACGACCACAACAACCATTCACCTGACGGTTTTGGGGACGGAGGGCCGCACGCAGAGCTTTAAGGGCGCGACCACGCTGTCCAATACTGATTATGGCATTATAACGGGCGGCTATGTCGCGGTAGGCAAGAAGACAAGCTCTAGCGTGGGCTTCCAAATGGAGGTTCGGCAACCGGGCGGAGTGTTCAGGCCAGCGAGCGGACGCATCGCGCTCAACTCGTCAGGGCAACCAACGGCGCAAATCCTTTTCCAGCCCTATGTCATTCTCCCCAAAAACTGCGATATTCGCATAGTGGTTAACGCGGGAGCGAACAGCACCGAGGTTGACTGCACGTTCCAGATGTATCTAGCGAAGGTGATTTAATGACCCGCATTTTTCCCATCCCTACGTCTCAGCTTGGCGACTTTTGGGACGAGCTAGGGCCATTCATTGATAAGGCGGCGGCTCGATACAGCAAGGAATACGACCTGAGCGACGTTTGGGACGCGCTGCTTGACGAGAGGGCGCTTCTGTTCGGGATTTGGAGCGACGGCGAGGCTGTTGGGGCCGTGACGGTTGCCCCTGTTGAGCAGCCTAAACGCAAAACGCTTGTGATCGAGCTTGTGGGTGGCCAAAACGCAGAAAAGTGGTATGCTGATACCGTACAGCAGTTGAAGGTATACGCGCAGCGGGCCGGATACGACGCTATGTCATCGAACGCGCGGCGCGGGTGGCGCAAAATGGCCGCGATTAGCGGGTTTAGCGAAGCGAGTGTAAATTACGAGATGGATTTGAACTGATGGGACAATCTAAAAGCACAACCCAGACAACCTTGCCGCAATGGCAGCAGGACTTTATGTCTGGAACGGTCATGCCGCAAGCCCAAACGGTAGCGGGCCAGCAGTTCGGCCAATACGGCGGGCAATTCGCGCCGGATATGAGCGCTTACACCACGCAGGCGGGGCAGACCTACGGCGACATAGCCGGACAGGACTTCAACGCACAGACAATGCAGAATTTCGACGCCATGCGCGGCGCGGTCCTTGATCCACAGGTTCAGGCGATGGCACGGCAGCGGGCAATTGAGGCAACGGGCAACGAGGCGCAAATCGCACAGGCGGGGGCTTTCGGTTCGCGCGGTGACGTCTACATGGGCGAGCGTGACGCGGCATATGAGGCCGACGTGGCCAATCTTATGGCTCAGGGGTACGGACAGGCGCAGGCAGCGACTATGGCGCAGACAGGCGCACGACAGGCGGCGGCAGGCGGTCTTCTAGGAGCGGGCGCAGCGGAAACGGCTCTAGGCGGTCAGCAGATGGCCGGAGAGTATGGCGAGTTCTTGCGCGGCCAAGGATACGACACAAGCAAACTTGGCGCTCTGATGGGCGTTGGCGCTGGCGACTATGGCCGAACAACAACCGACACCTATAAGCCCGGATTGTTCGACTATATGACGGCGGGCCTAGGGGCGTTCAGCTAATGCCTACGTGGGCGGATATACAAAGCGGGATTTTCGCGGGGGAGAGTGGCGGAGATTACGGCGCTCTTTACGGGTTTTCGAACCGTCCGGGCAAGATGTTCTCAGATGTTGACGTTACGGGAATGAGCATCAACGAGCTTCTGGATTTTCAAAGCCCGCGCGGACCGTATGCGCAATACGTTGGCGGGCTGAACGAGGGCGTGGTTTCATCGCCTGCGGGCGCTTACCAGATCGTCGGCCGGACACTGCGCGATGCGCGGGACAGAATGGGCCTGACGGGCGGCGAACAGTTCACGCCAGAGATGCAGGACCGCATAGGTCGCTGGATATACGACCAGCAAGGAACAGGCGCGTGGGAAGGCTACCAAGACCCACAAGGAGGCGATATGGCTTATACTGACCAACCGACACAGCAAGGCGGGCTTTTGTCTATGCCAGAGCCAAGCCGAGGCGATAAGCGCCGAGATATGGCGGGGCGAGCGGCTATGTTCTTCAACGAACTGCGCCAGCGTCCAAGCGCGGCAATCCCTCAGATGGTTCAGGGGCGACGTGACGAGCGGAAATCAAACCGCACGGCTGAATGGCTACGTCAACAGCCCGGAGGCGAACAGTTTGCAGCCATGATCGGCGCGGGCGCTACGGGCGCTCAAGCGTTGCAGGCATATCAAAGCGGCATGGCGACTTCTGCCAACGTTCAGTCATCACAGCCCCTTCCAGATGGGAGCGGCGTCATGATGGTTATGCGTGACGGCAACATTGCGGTTCGAACGGCAGGCAACGAATTATTGAGCGGCCAAGATGCTGTTGATTTTGTGAAGTCTTCCGGCGCGGCCTATCTCGACCATCAGCGGCAGCTTTACGGCTCACGCGAGGCGGGTAAGGTCACAATCGAAATGGCGCAGGGCGCGATTGAGCGGCTTGGCAATGTGGGCAAAAACATCGGAAACTACGATGCAGCGATTGCTGCCATTGATGGAGGCGCGGCAAGCGGCGCTATCATGAAGTATCTCCCAGACATCACCACTGCGTCAGCTACATTGACCAACACCATGAACCAGTTGGGTCTTGATGTGATATCGTCGGTGACGTTCGGCGCTTTATCTGAGGCTGAAATGAAGCTGGCGATGGAGACGGCGGTTCCTCGCAATCTGTCACCGATAGAGCTTCGCGAGTGGCTTGTTGAGAAGCGCGACGCGCAAATCAATGCGTCAGAAGCGCTTTACAGAGCGGCGACATTCCTATCGAACCCGAAAAACACCTTGGAGGACTGGGTTGAGGAGAGCAAACCTCAGGCGCAACCGACGCCTGCGCCGAGTGGCGGACTAAGCGAGGACGAGCTTAAATATTTGGAGATTGATTGATGCCTGACTTTACCGAGCAACAATTAAAAGACGCGGCCCGCAAGGCGTACAGTGACGGCAATGTTGAGGCGGCGAAGCGGCTAATAGCCGAGGCTCGACGTGTCGCAGGGCCAAGCGTACCACAACAAGCGCAGCCTGACGAGGCGGGCTTCCGTCTTGGCGGGTGGCGAGAGAACTTCATTGGGGAGGGCGCGGTTGACACGCCGGGCGAGGTTGTTGGCGATGTGCTTGGTACAGGCGCGGCAGGGGTTCTTCGTGGCGTTAAGGGTATGGCGGAACTGCCGGAGATGGCAGGGCGCGGAGCGACTTGGCTCACGCAGACGATTATGGGCATTCCGAAAGGCGATAGGATTGCGGTTCTGGACACTGCAACGGGCCGAGTAATTGACGAAGTTTACGGCGACTTGGCCGAGGCGCAGGGCGTGGCACGTGACTATGTGCAGACCCGCGAGGGGCGTTCAACGGCTGGCGAGGCGGCGGGTACGGTTGGGGAGTTTCTAACGGGTAATATTGGCGGCGGGCTTCGCGGCGCGATACCTATGGTAATTGCGGGCCTTGGAAGCGAGGCTGCGGGACAGATGACCGAAGGGACTAGCCTTGAGCCTTATGCTAGGCTGGCAGGTGGTCTGGCAGGGGGCATGGTTGGCGGTGCGGCCATTTCCAAGCGGCCATCACAGGTCGCAGCGGCATCGGATGATGTCGTCGATCAGGTCGCGGTTCTGGAGAAACACGGCATTACACCGTATCGAGGCCAAGTCACGGATAGCGATAACCTGATGCGTATGGAAGGCACCCTAACCGCGCGGACACGACAACTTGATGACCTGACGGGCGCGGCGCTTCGCACAGCGGGCATCGACGCACGCAGGGCAACCCCTAAAGTCCTAACATCTGGCCAAAGGGCTATCACGGACACAATGAACGATATCGTTTCAAACGTTGACGTCCCTCTTAAAGGAACCCTTGGCCAGCGCATAATGTCCGTAGCTGATGATTACTTTGAGGGCAGCGCTGGGCGTGAGTTGCCTGTGGACCTTCGGCGCGTGAAGGACGAGTTGTTGGACGCGGCCACAGACCCGTCAGGGCGGGCGCTTCCGGCGTCTCTGCTCAAGACGTGGCGCACGCGCCTTGGATCGTACACAACAAGCTCTAACGAATTGACGCAGGACGCAGCGCACGCGCTTCGCAGCGTTATTGATGACGCCACACATGACACCTTGATTTCGTTAGGTCGTGAGGCTGACGTTGTGGCATTGGCGGCTTCTCGCAAGCAATACCAGAATTTCCTGACATTGGTTAAGGCAGTTAATTATTCAGGCCGCGATGCGGCTAGGGGTATTATATCCCCTGACCGCCTTGCTACGGCAACGAAGCGTGTTTTTGGTGACCAAAGCTATGCTTTAGGCAAGGGCGGAGAATTGCCAGAATTGGCGCGGGCCTCGGTCGCGGTTCTAGGCTCCAAGCCCACGGTAACGGCGGGCGCTTCTCGTGAGATTATGACCCCTCTAACAATGGGCGCTCTTGGCTTCGGCGGCGGCTTCGCTACTGGAGGGGTTGCTCCTGCCGTGGCTGGCGCGGGCTTAGGTCTTGGCGCTCCTGCGGCTGGAAAGGCTTTGATGCGCAGTCGGCTGGCTCAGAGCATAATGACGGACCCACGGGTGGCGGCATCCTCTGCAAAACTTCTCCCCGGCCTACTGGCTTCTCAGGATTAAGGACACGACATGGCCAAGAAGAAAAAAATGGACGAGACCACGATGCACAACATTGTGCGAACTGCGGTCAAAGAGGCTGTAGCGCACATTGAAAGCGACATCGCGCCGGATCGGATAAAATCGCAGCAGTATTTCAACGGCGAAAGCGGGCTAAAGTCTGAGGTCGGGCGGTCCAAGGTTGTTGCAACGAAGGTGCGCGACACAGTGCGGGCTATCAAGCCAAGCCTGATGCGGATTTTCATGTCTTCTGGGCGTTATGTTGAATATGTCCCGAAAGGTGAGAAGGACATTCAATTTTCGACAGAGGCAACGTCTTACGTCCATTATAAAATGGAGGAGCTTGGCGGCTTCCGCATTCTGTCAGACGTATTCCACGACGCGCTCTTGAAGAAGGCGGGCTTTGCCAAGGTCTATTACGAAGAATACACCGAGGCTGAGACCCACAACCTGACGGGCCTGAGCGACTTGCAGCGTGAAGCGGTCACTATGGCCGAGGAAGTTGACGTTATCGAGGAAAGCCTTGGCGATGGCGGCTGGGACATGAAAGTCACCCGCGAAAAGCAAGAAGGCGACATCTGCATAGACACAATCCCTCCCGAGGAGTTTTTCATAGACGAGAACGCTCGTTCGATTGAGGACTTCTACGTCTGCGGACATCGCACGGACATGCGTATCGGTGATTTGGTCGGCATGGGATATGACTTAGACGAAGTGAAGGGGATGCACGGCACGACCGAGGCGTCCGACATGGATGCGACAGAGGATGAGGCTCGGCGCGGATACACGGCGGACGGGGAAGACGACAGCCAAGATGTATCCATGCGGCGTGTCATGGTCACGGAAGCCTATATGCGGATGGACGTGGATGGCACGGGCGTTCCTGTCATGCACCGCTTCTTGATGGGCGGCTCCAACTACGAGATGATTGACTTTGAGCCTTGGGATGACGCGCCGTTCGCGGTGTTTGAAGTTGACCCTGAGCCTCACACATTCTTCGGTCGCTCTGTACCTGACCTGATTTTTGACGACCAAGACGCATCGACAAGCATTCTGCGCGGCATTCTGGACAACGTGGCTCTTGTGAACGACCCGCGCACGGAAGTTGTCGAGCATAACGTGGACTTGGACGACATCCTAAACAACGAAATCGGCGCGATTGTCCGGGTTAAGCAGGCAGGATCGGTGAACCCATTGGTCACACCATTCGTGGCTGGCCAAACGCTCGGCGCGATGCAGTATTACGACAGCGTGATAGACAGCAAGACGGGCATCACGAAGGCATCTATGGGCCTTGATCCTGACGCCTTGCAATCCACGACTAAGGTTGGGGTCAGCGCCACCATTCAGGCGGCAGCGGGCCAAACTGAGGTTATGGCGCGGAACTTGGCCGAGGGCGGCGTGACGCGCATGTTCAAGCTGATGTTGAAGTTGGTCATTAAGCATTCAGACGCGCCACGGGCTATGAAGATGAACGGCAGCTTTCAAGACGTTGACCCCCGCGCATGGAATGCGGGCATGTCCGTTTCGGTGAATGTCGGTTTGGGAACGGGCCGCGAGGAGGAAAAGTCGCAGGCATACCGCGAACTTCTGGGCCTTCAAATGCAGGTTTATCAGGGATACGGGCCAGCAAACGGCGTCGTGACCTTGGAGAACATCACCAACACCGTCACGGACATGATGGCGGCTGTGGGCATTCGCAATGCAGACCGCTACTTCACGCAGGTAACGCCAGAGATGGAGCAGAAGATGGCCGCACAGGCCGCACAAGCGGCACAGGGCCAAGGTGGCGACCCAATGCAGGGCTTGATCGCTGCGGAGCAAATCAAGGCGCAGACGAAGGCACAGTCTGACGCGATGAATGCGCAGGTGAAAATGCAGTCCGAAATGATGAAGGATGACCGCGATAGGGACAAGATGGCGCAGGATTTTGCGCTTGAGGTCGCGAGGATCGAGGGAAGCCAAGTCAATCAGGCGCAAGTGCGTGCCGAACAAGAGCGGGATCGATACTAATGCTTGATAGAGCGCAGAAGGCGTCACGGGCAAAAGCCATCCTTGAGGATGAGACTTTCCTAGAGGCATTGAATGGGGTAAAAGAATACCACAACTCAGTTTTCCTATCGGCAAACGCCACGGAAGCTGAGGTATTGGCAGCGCGTCAAAGAATTTTGGCGCTTACTGAGGTGGCAAACCAGCTTTTAAAGTTCTACTCGGACGAAGCGGTTGCCAAAGAGCGGAAGGAAAAGCACCGTGGAGAACACGACTGAACCCGGAAGTTTCGAGGACATTTCGTCCTTGATGTTTGAGGCTCCTGTGGAGCCAGAAGCGGAAGCAGCGGCGGCACCTGTTCAAGAACAGACCGAAGCGGCGGAAGAAGCTGTGGCGGAAGCCGCAGAGGTGGAGGCTGAACCCGAAGCGGTTGAGGCGGCTACCGAGCCTGAGCAAGAAGCTGATGAAGTGGGCGTTCAGGACGCACAAATAACTGAGAATAACGACGAAACTCATGAGGAACCCCTGTATTCTGTCAAAGTTGATGGCGAGATGCGGGACGTACCCCTTGACGAGCTACTTCGGGGCTATTCAGGGCAGGAATATGTGCAGAAGGGCATGAAGGAGGCTGCTTCTCTGAAAGATGAGGCGCAGAACGCTTATCAAGTCCTTCAAGACGAGTTGAGGGCTGTGCAAGGTCTTCGTTCTCGGATGGAAAACGGCGATGTTATCGCGAGACCCGAGGCCCCTAAGCCTGAGATGTATCAGAACGATCCTATCTCGTACATGGAAGCCAAGATGGAGTATGACGGCAAATTGGACGCCTATGAAGCGGACATGCAGCGTCTAACGAAGTTAAATCGGGTAGAGCAAGTGCGTATGGATAAGGCTCACCAAGCCCGACTTGCGCAGGAACATGACATCTTGGTCAAGCGTATCCCTGACCTAGCGGACCCCGAAAAGGCACCCGCTCTCAAGAAGCGCATGATTGCAGCAGGCCAGAACTATTACGGCTTCACTGAACAGGAAATGATGGGGCAAACTGATGCTCGTGTCTTGTCCGTCTTTCACGATGCAATGGTGTATCGTAACCAAAAGGCGGCTCTGGCACAAGTTAAGCCAGCCAAATCTAAGCCTGTGATTAAGCCCGGAACGGCCCGCACCGAAGCGACATCCAAGACGAAGCAGCGTCAGTCGGCAAAAACTCGTATGCAACGGAATGGCGGCGACATGGACAGTGTTGTCAACTTCCTTCTGTCATAGCCTATAAAGGAGATTTATCATGGGCGTTTCGACAAACACAGGTGAGACATACGATCACACCACAATCCGCGAGGACATCCACGAGGCACTGATTTCGATCACGCCAACGGAGACCCCTCTTATGGCCGCAATCGGATCAGGCAAGGCTGACAGCACCTACACTGAGTGGGTTGAAGTCGATCTTGCTTCGGTTGACACATCAAACCGCGTAATCGAGGGCGAAAGCGCTCCGGGCAACGACGCACCTACTGCTGGCGTTCGCAGGTCCAACTACACCCAGATTTCGGACAAGGTTGTTGAAGTCTCGCACACAGCGGACGCTGTGAATGGCGTTGGCGATGCGCAAACGACTGCAAAGCAGATGTACTTCAAGATGAAGGAACTTAAGCGTGACATGGAGCAAATGCTCGGTGGCGTGAACGTTGCTGCATCGGCTGGTGCTTCTGGCACGGCGCGTCAATCGGCTTCGCTTTCTGCCTTCCTGACCACCAACACTGACCGAGGTTCGGGCGGCGCTGATGGCACTCTATCTGGCACAACTGCTGGCTATCCTAACGCTGCGGCGACAGATGGCACGCTACGCGCTCTGACGGAGACCATCTTCAACGACGTTATCGCGGCATGTTGGGATGCTGGCGCGGAGCCTTCACTGGTTCTGTGTGGTTCTGGTGCAAAGCAGAAGATTTCTTCGACTTTCACTGGCTCGGCTACTCGCTACAAGGACATTCAGGACAAAACCCTGTCTCGTGCGATTGACATCTACGTTTCTGACTTTGGCGAATTGACCATTGCTCCTTCGAGGTTTGTCCGCTCGAGAGACATTTTTGTACTCGATCCTTCGATGGCTCAAGTGAAGTGGTTGCAGAAGACCAAGCAGAAAGACCTTGCTGAAACTGGTCACTCAAAGCGCAAGATGCTCTACGGCGAGTACACGCTTTGTGTGGATAGCGAAAAGGCTCACGGCGTCGTGGCTGACGTTAACCCAGCACTATAAGACAATCAGGGGCGGCTTAGGTCGCCCCTAGACCAAACGGAGGGTAGTATGAAGATCAAGGTAATCGGAAACCGCAAGCCAATAATCGACGGCGCAAAGCGTCTGCACGGATATGTGGCGGAAGTGAGTGATGAAGATGGCCAGCATTTGCTGTCTCATGGTCTTGTGGAAGTTATTGAGACCCGCGCTCGCAAGGCTGACGGCACTTATCAAGGCGATGACCCTGCGACCCCTGAGAATGAGGCGTTTGACCCGCCTAAGAAGCCTGCGGCGAAAAAGCCAGCAGCAAAGAAAAAAGCAGCGCCGAAGAAGGTAGCGAAATGAGACATCTCGACCCTGCGACTGGATTGATTGAGGAGCTTTATGAGGATGAGGCGGGATTGCATGTGCGCAAGACTAACCCTGACATCTCCTCGCTCTTTGACCGCAATAAGGCGATGGCTGACATTGCCCCTTCGATGGCTGGCGAGGCGGCGACCCGATACGTTGGCTCTGTTGACGCTGTGACTGCTGAAAGATGGTCCCGCGAATGCGGCGCGTCTATCGGAACGGCTGAGTTTATGGCATACTGCAAACGACAGTTGCTTGACAGCGACAATTCCAAATTCCTTGTGAGGGGCTTCTAAGATGCCATTCAGAGAGCCGAACATACCGCGCCACAGGTACTACCAGAAGCGCTTTCACGCGAAGCTGGCACCAGAAGACATTTCTAAGGACTGGATTGAAGGCTCTGGGATTGAGAAGATTGACAGCGTGATTGCTGACAAGGGCCACCTCTCCCCGAATGGCTTTGATTTTGACATGGTTTACCACGGCGGCTGGGACCGCGCTTGGTACAATGAAAGCGCTAAGTATGAGGTTAACGGCTTCCAGTTCGATCTGGTTGCGGACTTCAAGAGCGATACGTATTTGATGAAGGAAAGCTGACATGACGTGTAACCTAGACCCGATTGACAGCTTCTTGGCTGCGACAGACTACTCTGCGACCTCCCAACGCACTATGAACAACTCAGCGGGTATCAAGGGCTTTGCCCCTATGAACCTGATCAAGAGTTCTGAGGACTTCAATTCTAATGACTGGACCAAGACGGACACAGCCGTAACACCAAACGCTGCTATGGCCCCTGATGGGACGCTTACGGCTGATAAGATTAGCCATACAAGTACGAGTGCTTTCTTAACGCAGAATGTCACCATGGTTAGTGGTGTGGATTATGTATCTGGGGTATTTGCCAAGTACGTTGATAACCAATGGTTTCGCATACAAGTTGATGGTGGTGTTGACGTATGGTTCGATCTGCTGTCTGGGGCTGTAGGTACGGAAACTGGTGCCACAGGTGGCATAACCCTACTGGACAACGATTGGTACTACTTGACAGTATCTTCCACGGCACCAGACACGAATAGGAATTTCTTAGTTACGTTGGCAGATGGTGATGGCAGCTTCACAGAAACATCAGGCACCTTCGCCTACATCTGGGGCGCTCACCTCTACGAGAATGGCCTTGCTGGTATGTTCGATGTACCAGAGGACCAACGTGCGCTTGCAGCATTGCCAAAGTATTTGCCTAACAAGGCTGTTGTTACTGGCTCTAATCTGGTTAGCAATGGGACTTTTGATAGCTCTACTGCTGGGTGGACTGCACACAATTCTGGTGTATTGTCGGTGTCTTCTAGTGCATTGAGAGTTACCAACGGGGCATCTGGCCGTGGGGGTGCTTACCAAGTTGTTACGACTGAGGTCGGGAAATCTTACAAACTGACATTTGACGCTATTGCTGGCACCAGTCCCGCTACCTTTGTGTACGTTGGTACTATCGCGGGTAGTGGCGGCCTAGCTGCACATACTAATGTTCTGGTGGTCGGTGGTGTGCTCTTTTTCACAGCCACGAGCGTCACCTCCTACGTCACACTACTCCCTTCTTACAGCTCAAATGGCCTCTACGCGGACTTCGACAACATCACAGTTGAAGAAGTAGACCGCAACCCATCTGCTGCACGCTTCCTACCTCGTAGGGATAACCACGAGTACATCGACGGTGCTTGGGTTAAAGGCATGAAGGCCGAGAGTGAAGCACGGACTAATTTGTTTACTGAGGCTTTTGAGCTAGACGGAACAGCGCCTTGGGCAAAATCTAGTGCGGCCACACTCTCTCAGGACGCAACAGGCCCTGATGGATTAACTTCGGCAGTCACCTTACTGGACAGCGGGGCCACTGGGACAGGTGTTGTTCAAGTATACTATAGTACAACTGTGACCACATCCACCGCTTACACTTTTTCTATCTACGCGAAGGCTGACCAACTGTCGTGGGTTGAACTCAGAGGTGAGGCGTTCACAACTCCGGCTAACGGTGGTGCGCATTTTGAT
>CALCGO010000136.1 GCA_937901055.1 uncultured Rhodobacterales bacterium | reverse complement strand
ACCGCAATTTCCCAAGCTTCAGCCGTTTCAACAGCATCAGCAGGACGGAACACGTTAACGTTTGGCATAGCGCGAAGCGAAGCTACTTGTTCAACAGGTTGGTGCGTCGGCCCGTCTTCACCAAGACCAATCGAGTCATGCGTCATAACATATGTCACGGGAACGCCCATCAGTGCCGACAAGCGGATTGACCCGCGGCAGTAATCTGCAAACGCAAGGAATGTTCCGCCGTAAGGGATAAACCCGCCGTGCAAGTACAAACCGTTCATCGCTGCGGCCATGCCGTGTTCGCGCACACCGTAATAGATGTAGTCACCGCCGTAATTGTCTTTGGTTACGCCGGACATACCGGATGTCAGCGTCAGGTTCGAACCGGTAAGGTCAGCAGAGCCACCCACCATGTTCGGAACCGTTGCATTAACGACCTCCAGTGCCATCTGCGAAGCTTTGCGTGTCGCAACCTTTGGCTTGTCAGCCGAAAGCTCCGCCTTGTACGCCGCAATCGCTGCGGTCAAACCACCTCGCGAAGTGCCGCCCATCGCCGCAAAGAAATCGTCGGACGCGGAGCTTGCTTTTGCCCGCGCTTCCCAAGCTTCACGCGCCGCAGCACCGCGTGCCGCAACCGAATGCCAAGAAGCGTACACATCGTCAGGAATTGTGAATGGAGCATGTGGCCAGCTCAGAACTTCACGTGCCAGTACGATTTCGTCATCACCCAGCGCTGCGCCGTGAACTCCCGAGGTGCCTTGTTTATTTGGTGCGCCATACCCGATGATCGTTTTACACGCGATCAAAGTCGGGCGAGCTTCGTCCGAACGGGCTTCCGTCAAAGCTGCCGCGATGGCTTCTTTGTCGTGGCCGTCCACAGAAATCACTTGCCAACCACTCGCCGCAAAACGCGCCGGCTGATCGGTTGATGTTGAAATATCTGTCGCCCCATCAATTGTGATCGAGTTGTCATCCCACATCACAATCATCCTACCCAGACCCATGTGCCCGGCCATATCAATTGCTTCGTGGCTAATGCCCTCCATCAGACAGCCATCACCAGCGATCACGTACGTCCAGTGATCAACCATACTGTCGCCAAACCGTGCGTTCTGCATGCGCTCGGCCAACGCCATACCAACCGCTGTCGCGATACCCTGACCAAGTGGGCCAGTAGTAGTTTCTATACCATCCGCATGACCATATTCAGGGTGACCCGCGGTGCGGTAACCCAGTTGGCGGAAGTTTCGTATCTGGTCCATGTCCATATCTGCAAACCCAAGCAGGTGATGCATGCTATATAGCAACATCGAACCGTGACCCGCAGATAGAACAAAACGATCCCGATCAGCCCATTTTGGTGCACTGGGATCAATATTGATGAAGCGGTTAAACAGAACTGCGGCCACATCAGCCATACCCATTGGCATGCCCGGGTGACCAGAATTCGCAGCTTGAATCGCGTCCATTGAAAGGGCGCGGATGGCGTTTGCCATGTTTGTTTCGTTATTCTGTGTCATTTTCGAAACTCCTTAAGCGCGACGGGAATTGTCAGCGAGACGCAAGATAAGTGGTGTCAGGATCAGCTGCATCGCCAAATCCATTTTTCCGCCCGGTACAACGATAGAATTCGCACGGCTCATCCATGAGCCTTCGATCATGTTGGTCAGGTACGGGAAATCGATACCACGCGGATTTGTGAAGCGGATAACCACAAGGCTTTCATCCAAAGTCGGAATAGACCGCGAGATGAACGGGTTCGATGTATCAACAACAGGAACACGCTGAAAGTTAATGTCTGTCTGGCTGAACTGCGGCGTGATACATTTCACATATGCATCCATACGCCGAAGTATCACATCGGTGATTGCCTCCGTGGAATACCCGCGAACGTCACGGTCACGGTGCATTTTCTGGATCCACTCCAGATTAATAACCGGCACAACGCCAACTTTCAGATCAGCGTATTTTGCAACGTTTATGCCATCCGCATTAACGGCACCGTGCAGACCTTCGTAAAACAGGATATCGGAACCTTCTTCAAAAGGCGCCCAATCAGTGAACTCGCCCGAAGGAGTACCCAAAACTTTGGCCTCTTCCTCGCTGTGCACATAGTAGCGTGTCTTGCCGTTACCTGTTTCGCCATATTCACGAAATACACGTTCCAGCTCGCCCAGCTCATTGGCATCAAGACTGAAGTGGCTAAACGAGTGGTCGCCTGCGGCCAGTCGTTTGTTCAGCTCTGCCTTCATGTCGGCGCGATTGTATCTGTGAAACGCGTCGCCCTCGATCGAAACGGCCTTAATGCCCTCGCGGCGGAAAATCTGGTCAAATGTTGCTTTGACCGTCGAAGTACCCGCGCCGGAGGAGCCAGTAACGGAGATGATTGGATGCTTGGTGCTCATGTCAAATGGTCCTTATTAACCGCGGAAGAGGCCACGTTTCCCGAACAGGGCCGAGGTCTCGTTTTCTGGAAGGTCGTAGTAAGTTGTTACTTTTTCCACTTTGCTGGCAGAGCCAAAAACAAAGGGGGTGCGTCCGTGCAGTTCGTCAGCCTGCTGGTCAAGGATCGAGTCGATCCCGTCCGTCGCCTTGCCGCCCGCCTGCTCAATCAGAAACGCAATCGGCGCACATTCATAGATCATCCGCAATCGTCCACGTCTGTAGCCCTTGCGGTCATCACCTGGGTACAGGAAAATACCTCCGCGTGACAAAATTCGGTGTGTTTCGGCGACCAAAGATGCGACCCAACGCATGTTGAATTCGCGACCGCGTGGGCCTTCAGTGCCATCCACCATATCGTCGATATAGGCGCGAACAGGGCGCGGCCAATGGCGGTAGTTAGAAGCGTTAATTGCAAACTCGGATGATTCAACAGGAATTTGAACACGGCGTTCTACCAGCAAGAAGTCGCGAGTACGGGTATCGAGTGTGAACTGCATAGTTCCATCACCGAATGTCACAACCAGCCCGCCTTGCGGCCCGAAAATGAAGTACCCGCCAGCGATTTGATCTCGCGCATGGCGAAGAAAGCTGGCGTCTTTGTCTTCAACCGCCGGGAAGATTGAAAAAATCATACCGATAGAAACGTTGACGTCGATATTCGAAGAGCCGTCTAGCGGATCAATCGCCAGTGCCAAATTGCCAGTACCGTTTAGCTCGACAACTTCGTCTTGCTCCTCTGACGCGTACCACCGCACCTGCGTGTCTTTCAGCGCGACCATGTATGCATCGTCCGCAATCAGGTCGAGCGCCTTTTGGCCATCGCCGCCAAGGTTCGTACCAACCGCCGCCGCCAAATCGCCAGCGAGGGGTCCGTCCGCAATGGTTTGGGCCAGCTTTTCGGACACGTTGGCCAAAGCCAGCATCACAGGCATCAACTCTGCCGGGATGTCCGCGGTATCTTTTAATAGTGTATGCTCGGCCATGTAGTCAGCTCTCCGCTCATATTAGGTTGTTCTAATGTTTCGCAGAAATTTGGAAAAAGGAAATTGAATTTTTTCTGTCTTGTGTTAAATTAAATTTATGGCACAGATGAATGCAATAACTCTAAAACAGCTTCGCGCACTGGCGGCGGTGGACGTTCGTGGCTCGGTCACGGCGGCGGCGGATATGTTGAACCTGACGGTTCCAGCGGTCTCGACACAGTTGAAACAACTAGAGGCCAACATGGGGGCGACACTATTAGTCCGCGCCAGCGATGGTAAGGGGTCTATCACACGGCAAGGGAGGCAGGTTTTATCGACAATCGCGCAGATCGAGTCCGCCTTGGATAATTGTGCAAAATCAATCGATTCCATCAATTCTGGCAAGTCAGGTTTGGTAACTCTGGGCGTCGTCAGTACTGGAAAGTACTTTGCACCTTCTTTGGTGGCGCGAGCCAAAAAACAACTGCCCGACATCCGCGTGGACTTGATAATCGGCAACCGGCGGCGCATCGTTTCCGCGCTCGAAGATCAGTCCATTGATCTTGCGATTATGGGTCGCCCGCCGCGCTATCCGGCAGTAGAATCCGTGGCTCTTGGTGACCACCCGCACATCCTGATCGCGGGACCGAAACACCCGCTTGTAACCACCCGCGACATATCGCCCGAACGCCTTCTGGCCGAAACTTTCATCATGCGGGAAAGCGGTTCAGGCACCCGAATCCTTATGGAGCGATTCTTGGATCGCGTCGGCGAGGGCCGCACCTACGACCAAATTGAGTTCAACACTAACGAAACCATCAAACAGGCCGTCATCGCTGGGCTGGGCATCGCGCTGATTTCCGCTCACACCGTTATGGATGCCCTCGCAGCCGGGCGAATAGCGACAATTGATATGCCCGGCTTACCGATTATTCGCCAGTGGCACCTCGTTCGTGCAGTAAACGCGGGACTACCACCCGTAACAGAAAAAGTTCTCGATTTCATCACGGAGCAAAAGGGCAGCTTCCTACCGCAATTGCCGTAGAAAGTGTCGTTGGTTTTGTTGACCCTTACCCAGAAGTACGCGACAATTTGTGCGTTGCAACGCAGGAGGCACCCTTGAACCCAGATTACATAATTGTCGGCAGTGGATCCGCTGGCTCCGCGATGGCGTATCGCCTTTCTGAGGACGGACAACACAACGTATTGGTAATCGAATTCGGTGGCATGGACGCTGGACCCTTGATCCAGATGCCAGCCGCGCTTTCCTATCCGATGAACATGAAAACCTACGATTGGGGCTACAGTTCCGAACCCGAACCGCATCTTGATGGGCGGTCCTTGGTAACACCGCGCGGCAAAGTTGTCGGCGGGTCATCGTCGATAAACGGCATGGTTTATGTGCGTGGGCATGCCAAAGATTACGATTATTGGGAAGAACAGGGCGCCAAAGGTTGGGGCTACGGCGATGTTTTGCCGTATTTCAAACGCATGGAAAGTTGGCACGACGGGGGGCACGGCGGTGATCCAACATGGCGCGGTACAGATGGCCCACTACATGTAACTCGTGGCCCACGCGCAAACCCGTTATTTCAGGCATTTGTCGACGCGGGTCGCCAAGCTGGCTACGAAGTTACAGACGATTACAACGGTGAGAAACAAGAGGGCTTCGGCCCGATGGAGCAAACCGTCTGGAAAGGGCGACGCTGGTCTGCCGCGAATGCGTATCTTAAGCCGGCTTTGAAGCGCCCGAACGTTGATTTGAAACGTGGTTTAGTACGTAAAGTGGTGATCGAGGATGGTCGCGCCGTCGGGGTTGAAGTAGAATTCAACGGAAAAATCGAAACTATCCGCGCCAACCGCGAGGTGGTCTTGGCCGCAGGGTCGATCAATTCCCCCAAAATACTACTGTTGTCTGGCGTTGGCCCTGCAGCGGATTTGGCGGAGCATGGCATTGACGTGGTTGCTGATCGCGGCGGTGTTGGCCAAAACCTTCAAGACCACTTGGAGTTGTACATCCAGCAAGCCTGCGTGCAGCCAATCACACTTTTCAAACATTGGAATCTATTTTCCAAGGCTCTAATTGGGGCGCAATGGTTGTTTACAAAAACCGGCCTCGGGGCATCCAACCAGTTCGAATCTGCGGCGTTTATTCGCTCCAAAGCGGGTGTTGAATACCCCGACATCCAATACCATTTCCTACCCATCGCCGTTCGCTATGACGGGCAAGCCGCCGCTGAAGGCCACGGGTATCAAGCGCACGTCGGGCCAATGCGGTCGGCCTCTCGCGGGGCGGTAACACTACGATCTGCTGATCCACTGGATGCACCAAAAATTCAGTTCAACTACATGAGCAAACTCGAAGATTGGGAAGACTTCCGCAACTGTATCCGACTGACTCGTGAGATTTTCGGCCAAGAAGCATTCGCGCCTTACGCTGGTAAAGAAATCCAACCGGGTTCTGATGTGCAAACCGACGACGAACTGGATAATTTCATCCGCAAACATGCCGAGAGTGCGTTTCACCCTTGCGGGACCGCCAGAATGGGCCGCGCCGATGATCCACTGGCCGTTGTTGACCATGAATGCCGCGTGATTGGGGTTGAAGGGTTGCGTTTGGCCGACAGCTCTATCTTCCCGCGCGTAACAAACGGCAATTTGAACGGCCCTTCGATCATGGTTGGCGAAAAGGCCAGCGATCATATTTTGGGCAAAACCCCGCTGGCAAAGTCAAACGCCGAGCCGTGGATAAGTCCACGATGGGAAGAAGCCCAACGCTAAACGAAAAAAGCCCCGACGTTTCCATCGGGGCTTTCTTTTTATCTAAACGTCGGAACTAGCCTTCGTTTTTGATCTCTTCACCAGTTTCCTGATCAACGACTTTCATCGACAGGCGAACTTTGCCGCGATCGTCAAAGCCCATCAACTTAACCTTAACTTCCTGACCTTCAGTCAGAATGTCTTTCGGGTGGTTAACGCGCTCGTTCGCCAGCTGGCTTACATGCACAAGACCGTCACGCTTGCCAAAGAAGTTAACGAATGCACCGAAGTCCATCAGTTTCACAACCTTACCGGTGTAAATCTTACCAGCTTCAGGAACCGCAACAATCTCGTTGATCATCGCCATGGCTTTTTCGATGCTTTCACCGTTGGCCGAGGCAATCTTGATTACGCCGTCGTCGTTGATGTCAACTTTAGCACCGGAAACTTCAACGATTTCGCGGATCACTTTACCACCTGAACCGATCACTTCGCGAATTTTATCCGCAGGAACGTTCATGGTTTCAACGCGAGGCGCGTGGATCGAGAAATCGCCAGCACCCGTAAGCGCCGTGCCCATTTCTGCAAGAATTGTCATCCGGCCAGCTTTAGCCTGATCCAATGCTTTTTCCATGATGTCGGCAGTGATACCGGCAACCTTGATGTCCATCTGAAGCGACGTGATACCTGCTTCGGTACCAGCTACTTTGAAGTCCATATCACCGAGGTGATCTTCGTCACCAAGGATGTCTGTCAGGATCGCATAATCTTCACCCTCAAGGATCAAGCCCATCGCAACACCTGCAACAGCAGATTTCAGCGGAACGCCCGCATCCATCATCGACAAAGAACCACCACAAACAGACGCCATCGAAGACGAACCATTTGATTCAGTGATTTCAGAAACAACACGCACAGTATACGGGAAGTCGGTTGCCGCAGGCAGAACAGCCTGAAGCGCACGCCATGCCAGTTTACCGTGACCGATTTCGCGACGGCCAGGGCCCATCATGCGGCCAGCTTCACCAACCGAATAGGATGGGAAGTTATAGTGCAGCATGAAGTTGGAACGGTATGTGCCAGTCAACGCGTCGATCATCTGTTCGTCGTCGCCCGTACCAAGCGTGGTAACAACCAAGCCTTGTGTTTCGCCGCGTGTGAACAAGGACGATCCGTGTGTACGTGGCAGGATGCCTACTTCGGAAACAATCTGGCGAACTGTTGTCAGGTCACGACCATCAATCCGTTTGCCGGTTTTGATAACGTCGCCACGAACAACTGCAGATTCCAGTTTCTTGAAGCAGTTACCAAGCTGGCTGTCGTCGCGATCTTCTTCGCTCAACGCCGCTTTGATAGTGTCACGCGCTGCGGAAATCGCAGTTGTGCGCTCTTGCTTGTCTGTGATTGCGAATGCTGCACGTACAGCTTCTTCGCCAGCAGCTTCTACCTTGCCGTAAAGCTCGGAATAGTCAGCAGGCTGGAAGTCGAACATCTCGTTCGCCGCGTCTTCGGCAAGATCGATGATCATGTCGATAACTGGCTGCATTGCGTCATGGCCAAACTTAACAGCACCCAGCATTTCAGCTTCGGAAAGCTCGTATGCTTCGGATTCAACCATCATCACGGCGTCTTTAGTACCGGCAACGATCAGGTCCAAACGCTGCTCTGGATTTTCACGCAGTTTGTGCATGTCATCGCAAGACGGGTTCAATGTGTATTCGCCGTCAACGAAACCAACGCGGGCACAGCCGATTGGGCCGCGGAATGGAGCGCCGGAAAGTGTCAGCGCAGCAGATGCCGCGATCATTGCGACTACATCTGGATCATTTTCCAGATCGTGCGAAAGAACTGTACAGATAACCTGAGTTTCGTGCTTGAAGCCCGGAACGAACAATGGGCGGATTGGACGGTCGATCAGACGGGAAGTCAGCGTCTCTTTTTCAGTAGGACGAGCTTCGCGTTTGAAGAAGCCACCCGGGATTTTACCGGCGGCGTAGTATTTCTCTTGGTAATGCACTGTTAGTGGGAAGAAGTCGAAGCCAACCTTCGGTTTCTTTTCGAACACTACAGCACACAGAACGCTGGTTTCACCCAAAGTGGCGATAACGCATGCGTCTGCTTGACGGGCAACTTTGCCTGTCTCAAGGGTTAGCGTTTCGCCGCCCCATTCGATTGATTGTTTGAATTCTTTGAACATTTTCATTTTCCTATCTGCGGTTCATCCCCCATGGACAAAACCCGCGATGTGGCCGATGCCACGGTCTTAAACGCAAAACGCGCCCATGAAGGCGCGCTTTGGTATTCTTAGCGGCGGATGCCGAGACGTTCGATAAGCGACTTGTAACGCGCTTCGTCTTTGGAACGTGTGTAGTCCAACAGTTTACGACGTGTCGCAACCATTGTGAGTAGACCACGACGCGAGTGATTGTCCTTTTTGTGGGACTTGAAGTGCTCGGTCAGGGTTTTGATACGGCTGGAAAGGATCGCAATTTGTACTTCGGGGGAACCAGTGTCACCCTCTTTGATTGCGTATTCTTTGATCAGGCGTTCTTTTTCTTCAGGCGTAATCGACATCATATATTCCTTATATTTAACGGTTTCATAAACCTTGATGTTCCGGCGGATGCCAAGATGTCGTCCAGCAACGTCAAAACAAAAAGGGCCGCCAAAGGGAATCCCTTGGCGACATCCGCGCGTATAGAAGGTTTTTATGGGTTTGGGAAGGGGATTCGTTGGCGATTAGAACACCACAAAGTGTCGGGTCATACCTTAGTATATTGCACCCACGCTGACGTTCCGTTCCTTACAGCCCGCCGCCAACCCGCAGCACAGCACCGGTGGCATAACTGGATTTTTCCGATCCCAACCACATAATTGCCTCGCCGATTTCCTGCGCGGTCGCAACACGTCCTAACGAAGATTTATCGGCAGCCATAGCTGGCCGATCAGGGTTGCCAGTCAGTGCGTGGATTTCGGTGTCCGCGGTGCCGGCCTGAACGGAATTCACGCGAATGCCTTCACGGCCAATCTCGCGAGCCAGACCGATCGTAAAACCGTCAATCGCTGCTTTGGAAGCCGCATAATGCACGTATTCTCCGGGGCTTCCAGTAGTCGCCGCGACCGAGGAAACATTAACAATTGTGCCCCCAGCCCCGCCGTGGTTGGTGGACATACGTTTAATGGCTTCCTGTGCACAATAAACCGCGCCAAAGAAATTTACGGCGAATGTCTGATGTAAAACATCCGCTGACAGGTCTTCGACTTTCGAAGCCCGACCGATGATACCAGCGTTGTTCACCAAAAATGTCACTGGACCAAGTTCTCGATCACAGGTTTCGAATAGGACAGCCACATCGGCAGCGCTCGCGACATCGCCTGCCACCGCGATAGCGTTCACACCGTAAGATTTACAGGCCTCAACCACTTTTGCAGCTCGTTCATGATTGGACAGGTAATTGATACAGACATCAAAGCCCGCCTTTGCAGCTAGTTCTGCCGTGGCGGCACCGATCCCACGGCTACCGCCGGTGATTATTGCTATTTTCTTCACCACCACACCTCAGGCTGCACCTTATACCCTATATAGAGCGGGTGTTTCGGATGCCCCGCCTTGGTTAACCCCAAATTTTTCGGGGAAACCGGGAGGCTGCGCAGCAAGGCTTCCACATGCGCACCGCGATCCATATGTTCGCCGTTCGCACCCCACGCAGCGACCAAATCGTCTGCCCATTCGATGCCTTTGCGGATGATTTCATCGTTCAGCGGGCCAACAGGGTCAGCAGCCGAACGCATCACCTTTGGGTCCGTAGCGCGATACGCAAAAATATTGCAGACTCGAAAAGCTCCGTACCCCAACGTGCGGGCGCGGCGTTCGCAACGCTCCACCGTCGGATCGTTCTGCACCTCGGTTGCCGTTGACGGGTTCAGCATCAAGAACATCACCTTTTTGCCATCTTCATCCCAAACGCGTGTTAAGTCATAACGATACTTCTCGCAGTCCGAATAGTTCGCAATCGACGGTGCGTCGCCCTTGGTATGTTCACGAGTAATCATCCGGTTTGCATGGCAGAAACCGATGCGCTTGGCAATTAGGCAAACACGATCCACTAACCCCAAATCACCAAGACACTGCCGGACACCAAGTCCAGCCACCGTGTGACTGACGGTGAAAGGCGGGTTTTCACTACCAGTGCTACATGCACCAAAAACAGCCACCAAGCAGCCGACTCGATGAAAACACCCACGACCAGTAGATACGGGGCCAGTGGGTTGTCGATGGCGGCGCCCAAACCTGCTATCAGCCCGATGAACGCCAATATTGTCATTGGATTGCCTAACGTCAGGGCGAAGGTCGTTAAAAACGCCCCGAAAAGATCACGGCTGCCTGCATCGATTTCAACGGTGGCGCGATTTAGAAAAACGTGCGCAACGACGAGATCCCGAGTATGGCGATTAACGCACCCCCACCAACGCGCAGTATATCTGCATGGCTGACCAGAACGCCGGAGACCGCAAGGCCCGTTGCGGCAACTACACCGTAAACAGAATCGGCACTCGCCGCGCCGAAACCAGTCGCCAACCCTTGGGCGCGGCCTTCGGTTAGAGTTCGGCGGATACACAGAATACCGATCGGGCCGACAGGTGCAGCCACGGCCAAGCCGACGCCAATTCCTGTCAATAGCGCCTCTATCATTTGGCTTTGTCAGATATCAGAATTTCTGTCGTCTCTTTAGCGGTTTCCAGCACAATCAGGGTCTCTGTGTGGGTGACCGCCTTTAGCGGCTTCAACTCCATCTGCAAAAATCGTTGCATTGCTGCGGTGTCGGCAACCCGAACCTTAACAAGGTAAGAATGCCCGCCGCTGACATGATGCAATTCCATTACCTCTGGGCGTTGAGCGAGATGGGCTTTTGCTGCTGCCTCGCCCGTGTAATCCATATCAACCAAGATGAAAGCACACAGGCTTGCGCCCAATGCGTCAGGGTTAAGAATTGCACGTGTGGCCGTGATATTCTCGGTAGAAACGAGCCGTCGAACCCGCTCGTTCGCCGTAGACACGGAGGTGCCGACTGCTTCGGCAATCTCCGAGCTAGGAGTCCGGCCATCTTTCTGAAGTATTTTGGCGATATTTCGATCAATGTTATCCATATCCGGTATTTATCCGGAATAAACACGATTCGTCCAGATATTTATCGGAATTTTTCCAATTTTTGCACCTGATTACCGAACCTGTCGAAATTCCCTTCGGACAACCAACCTTTGAACGCCTTCTCTAGCGCTGGCCATTCAGAATCGATAATCGAGAACCATGCTGTATCGCGATTGCGGCCCTTGTAAACCAACGCTTGACGGAACAACCCCTCATAAGTGAAGCCAAGCCGTTTCGCCGCCTTATGCGAAGGCGCGTTCAGGTTGTCACATTTCCACTCGTAACGGCGATAACCCAGTTCATTGAAAGCGCGCTGCATCATCAGGAACATCGCTTCGGTCGCGGCGGGCGTGCGTTGGAGTGCGGGGGAGAAGTTGATATTTCCCACCTCAATCACACCCATGACCGGATCAATACGCATGAACGTGGCAAGGCCTACCGCCTTATTCGTTTGCTTGTCGATGACCGCGTGAAACAACGGGTCATCGCCCAGACAAGCATTGCTCATCCATGCACGCAAGTCGGCTTCTGTTTCAAACGGGTCGGTGAATAGATATGTCCAGATGCCGCCCGTTTCGTCGGCTGAGAAAGCCTCAAACAAATCTGCCGCATGGCGGTCAATGCTAATTGGTTCCAGCCGGCAATACTTGCCATCCATGTTGGACCGTGGAGGCGTCTTGGCGCCCGTCCAAACAACACCTTCGCCAATTCGCTGGCCTAGGTGATTTACACGATCTGCCATTTTATTCCCCTAGTACGAAAACCCGATTTGGATGCAATTCGCCGCTTTTGTAAACCCCGATTGCAACCGGAACGCCGTTTAACGAGGTCCAGCATTCCTCTCCGTATTCCACATCAGACGCTATCACCATGCCGGGGTTGCCATTGCGTAATTTTGCGGCTCCTTCCGGCGTGCAGGCCAGTTCATGCAAATCATGAAGGCCGGCTTCAAGCGGGAGCAAAAAATCATCGAGCTTGCGATCCTTTGCCATCTTATCCAGCACCTCAAACGAGATACCGTCGGACACTTCAAACGGCCCCGCCCAAACACGGCGCAACTGCACAACATGGCCGAAACAGCCCAGCGCCTGGCCCAAATCTCGCGCGATAGATCGCACATAACCGCCCTTGCCGCAGGTCATCTCAAGTACCGCGTGATCCGCATCTGGAATTTCGATAAGCTCGAGCGATTCCACTAGCAGCGGACGCGCGGCCAGTTCCATCTCCTCACCGTCACGTGCACGTTTATATGCGCGTTCACCGTCTACTTTCACGGCAGAGTACTGTGGGGGAACTTGCATTATGTCGCCGGTGAAATCTGACAACGCTGCACGAATTTCATCGGCCTTCGGACGCTTGTCGCTTTCGCTAATCACCTCGCCCTCACCGTCATCCGTGTTCGTAGCTTGGCCCAAACGCACGGTAAACCGGTAAGCTTTCATGGAATCTGTCACATATGGCACCGTCTTTGTCGCTTCGCCAAAAGCAATCGCCAACACACCCGTTGCTTCAGGGTCAAGCGTTCCAGCGTGCCCGGCTTTTTGCGCGTCGAACGCCCATTTAGCTTTGTTCACAACAGCACTCGACGTTACGCCGAGCGGTTTATCCACAATCAGCCATCCACTTATCGCGCGGCCTTTTTTACGTCTTGCCATGATATTCCTACAGTTTTGGAGGTTGCCCGGTTGCGTTCCAGGCCGTTTTAACCCGCTCATACAGCGCTTGGTCATCGCTATAAAGGTCAGATATTTTTTGGGCGATTTCGGGAGTCAGGATTTCTTTGCTCGAGAATGGTTTTGGCGAGTTATTTCGATGTGGTAGCTCTTGCATCGCATTTCCCAACCCTTCGATGCGTCCATCGGCAATAAACAGCAGCTGTTCTTCCAAGTTCTCTAGTAGCAATGGCCGCAAGCCAAACCGAATTGCTTTTTTTGCCGCCTCAACCTGTGGAGTCCAGTGCGAGTTAATGTCCTGCAAAGCCTCGGTTTTGAACTTGCGATTTATATACCCCAATAAGGCCAGACTATTCGCTCGATGTTGCTCTAGTGTAAGATTGCCTTCGTTAACAAACCCTCGATGCTCCACCAAACGCTTCGTAATCCATGGAAATGAATGTTCCCCCAGTGCCGTATATTTTATCGAAGTACAGCGAAAAAAATCTTTCGACCGGGTCCCGGATAACAAAAAAGGAAATTTCATTCGCGGCTTCGGATTTGGTCAATTCACTATTTGAGGAAGCGCCTTTTGTGTGGATTTTCAGCGGGTCGTGATATTCTTTATCGTGTTCCAGAATATGCAAAAGGTTCCTCAGATACGTCCGGCCAACCTTGGAAATCGCTACACAATTGATCGGCTGTTCCGTCGCTGTGAAACACCGGATTGTTTCGCCTTCGCCGACTTCGGGGTGGTCGTCTAACCACGGTTGCCATTTGCGTGATGCTTGCTCATAAAGCTTCCTGTCTGTGGAATATACTGCTTCTATCTTCCCCAACAACGTCGCATCCATAATTTCCGCCCGGGTAAAAGGTTTCTCCGTCCGGTTGTCTGCCTTAACTGCTATCATAGCTTGTTTGATGTTTGGCACGATGTCACCCAACAGTAACGGCAGCTGCCAATCCAGACCGTCCAGCGTGAGGTGCGTAAGGTCTAATGTATCCACTCTTTTCAATCGGTTTGATTGCCGTCGCCAATGAGGATTAACGGACAAATCGGTTTTGAAAGACAGGCTCAACGCTAGCCAGTCGATAAACCTGATACAATTATCGCGATGCGCGTCAACGGTAATGCCACGCGTCAAATTTAGATCAATTTCTTGTGCTAGATACCCACGAACGTCTGCAAAGTTGTTCGGGCCATCGCCGTAAATTTTGTCAAAGTACAATGACAAAAACCGGTCTATCGGGTCACGTAAAACTGCAAAAGCATGCGGGCTGTGACGAATGGATTCCTCATCACCCGTTTTCGCGCGCACCAAGTCGTCAGCGTTTGAGTGTATATCAATCCCCGACGCGTGTTCGCCCAAATGGTCGAGATAGTAGAATAGATTCTTCAGGTATGTGCTGCCGCTTTTTGTAACCGGCAAGTAGTAAACCGGCGCGCTTCGCAATGTCAGCATCCGCTGCGCTTGAGTCCGTGCTTTCGGCTTTCGGAACTTTTGCAGTAGTCCCTTAATCATATCAGCTTATTCGCCTTCATCTTCATCACGATCAAGGTCGCGGCGCACCGCTGGCGAATCCAGCAATTTGTTGGTTGCTTCGATTTGATCGAAACTGCGGTCCGCCAGAAATTTCAGCTCAGGGGCATGTTTCAGCTTTAACCCTTTGGTAACCAAATGGCGAAGCTCGCCTTGATTGCGGTTAAGCGCATCTACTACGGTGTCCGTATTAATTCCGCCCAGCGGAAGCGCGAAAACGATGGCGTTACGCAGATCTGGTGAAACACGCACCTCGCCAATGGTGACTGACACATGTGCTAATTCCGCATCATGCAGTTCGCCCCGCAACATAATGTCGGAAAGTTTGCGCCGGATCAGCTCGCCTACGCGAAGCTGTCGTTGGGATGGGCCTGCGCCCGCGTTGAATCTTTTCTTTGCCATGGCCCCTATTCCCCCCAGATTGCGCCTAAGTCAAGCCATCCCCCCTTTGCTTTGCGTGAATTGAAGGCTAAACCTGTCAACAAACAGCTAATGAGGGCCGAAATGAGCAAAACTACAGGCATTGCAGTGATGGGCGCATCGGGCCGTATGGGCCGTATGCTAATCCAAGCCATCGAAGAAAACGAAAATGCGCATCTAGCAGGCGTGACCGAGCGCGCTGGACACGACTGGATCGACCGCGACCTTGGCGAGTGCCTAGGCGGCGCGGCCAACGGCATCACTGTTTCGGATGATCCGTTGGAGGTTCTGGCACACTCCCAAGCCGTCGTTGATTTCACCTCTCCCAAAGCTACGGTTCTACATTCTGAATTGGCGGCACAGGCACGGATTACCCACGTGATTGGCACGACCGGCCTCGAAGACAGCCACCTTGCCAAAATCGCTGCAGCCGCGCGACATGCGATTGTGGTACGGGCCGGCAATATGAGCCTTGGTGTGAATTTGTTAACGGTCCTAACGCGCAAAGTTGCGGCGGCCCTCGATATGGATTTCGACATCGAGATCGTTGAAATGCATCATCACCACAAGGTCGACGCCCCCTCTGGCACTGCCTTAATGCTTGGCGAAGCCGCCGCTGAGGGGCGCGGTGTTGATTTGGCCGATGTTTCAGACCGTGGTCGAGACGGCGAAACCGGTGCCCGCAAACGCGGCGACATCGGTTTTGTTTCGCTTCGCGGCGGCGATGTTGTTGGCGAACACGATGTGATTTTCGCCGGCGAAGGTGAACGCATTATCTTGCGCCATATCGCCAGCGATAGAATGCTGTTCGCACGCGGTGCAATTAAGGCGGCCATTTGGGGCCAGTCACAAAAACCGGGCGAATACACTATGCTGGATGTGCTTGGCCTAAATTAGGAATCTGGCGACATGCGTTGACGAATAATCGAAAACGCGACGCGAACTATTACGCCGCCAATAAATCCACCGACGATGGCTAGTGAAAAGGCCGTTCCGCCCACCACCAACACAATAATCGTATGTGTCGCAACACCACCGAGAAATCCGGTAACCAGATTACCAATTATACCTAACGAATACTCCTTGAAAAACTGTGACGAAAATATCCCGCCGCCAATTCCGCATATTGCGCTAATTAGAAAGTAGAGCATATCCAAACCCCTATGTGTTAGTTTCTAGTCACTTTTTTGCCCCGCGCCAAACATACGGCAAAACGGAAAAATCTCCTAAAGGTTTATTTGAACGGACTGGACGCAACGTTTGCAATTGCTTTGCGACGGCCTATTAGGCAGTCTCTCTCAAAGCTTTTCAGGAGAGAATAATGGCGTATCTTAATAGTATTTTCGGTGTTTCCGGTAAAACGGCGCTGGTAACAGGTGGCGCGACGGGCATCGGCCGGATGATTGCCGAAGCATTGGTCCAAGGCGGCGCGCGCGTTCTGATCGCTAGCCGCAAGGGTGAAGCTTGTGAAGCCGTCGCGGCTGAATTGAACGCTTTGGGTGCAGATGGATCAGCCGACGGTTTTGCAGGCGATGTCGGCTCCGAAGCCGCCATTGAAGAATTGACCGCCAACTTCAAAGCCCGCACCGGCAAGCTGGATATACTGGTGAACAATGCAGGCATCACTTGGGGGGAGCCCTATGACTCTTTCCCGCATAAGGCTTGGGAAAAGGTGATGAATATTAACGTCGCTGGCATGTTTACATTGACGCGAAACCTTACCAGCTTGTTGAAAACCGCATCCACCGATGGTGACCCTTCACGAATTATTAACATTGGCTCGGTGATGGGAACCATCCCTTTGGCGGAGGGAGCCTATTCCTACGCCGTTTCCAAAAGTGCTGTGCACCACCTAACCAAGATCCTTGCTATGGAACTGGCATCAAAGAACATAACGGTAAACGCTTTTGCGCCCGGTCCATTTCCTTCCAAAATGACTGCCTTCGCAATCGGAAGCGATGAAGGCCAGTCAAAAGTTGGTGCTAATGTCCCTATTGGCCGCGTTGGAACGCCCGAGGACATTGCTGGTGCTACGCTATTTTTATGCGGGCGCGGAGGCGCTTACACTTCCGGCGCAATCATCCCGCTTGATGGTGGTATGAACGTTCAAGCCGCCGAAAACCTGTTCGCGAACGCTATGTCATGAGTTTTGCTGGTAAAACGGTACTGATTACTGGCGCCTCTGCTGGCTTTGGCGCGGCTGCGGCTAAACTGTTTTCGGACGCAGAGGCGAATCTGGTGCTTGGCGATATTTCGGCGGAAGGTCTTGGTGTGGGCTTGCTCGGGGATGTTGTTAAACTCGTCGGTGATGTAAGCGACCCAGCATATAGTAAAGAGTTGGTTGAGCTTGCGGTTGATACCTTTGGTTCGCTCGACATCGCAATCAACAACGCAGGCATCGTTCATACCCCAGCCAAAATTCCCCATCTAACCGAAGCGGAATGTCGCAAAGTTGTAGATGTTAACCTTTTGGGCGTATTTTGGGCGCTGCAAGCGCAACTCCCCACTATGGAGGCGCAATTCGCCAAAACCGGAGAGAGTTGCGCGATTGTTAACCTCGCATCGGTCGCTGGCTTGGGTGGCGCACCATGGCTTTCGATCTATGGCGCCTCAAAACACGGTGTCGTTGGTCTTACCCGCGCCGCCGCACTAGAATATGCGCGCAAAGGTATCCGGGTTAACGCAATTTGTCCCAGCTTCGCTGCCACTGCGATGGCAGGTGAGGCCGTCGACGACCCAGAAGTCGAAGCACACATGACACGTGGCGTTCCTATGCGTCGGTTGGCTACGGTTAACGAGGTTGTTCAAGCCATATTGTGGGCCGCCGATCCTGCAAACAGTTTTACCACAGGCCAAAGCATCGCAATCGACGGTGGACTTGGTGCGCTTTAGCTTGCCGTCGGGTCGCCCGTGACTTCACTGGATAACTACTTCAAACTGCCTGAAACTGCCGGAGGCTATTATGACCAACTACCCAAATATGTTCGCCCCTTTGGACCTCGGGTTCACCACGTTGAAAAATCGCGTGCTAATGGGGTCTATGCACACCAACCTCGAAGAAGTCGGTGACTGGTACCGCATCGCGGAATACTTCGGCGAACGAGCTGCGGGCGGAGTCGCGCTGATGGTAACGGGCGGTATGGCACCGAACGTCGAGGGGGGGGTATTCCCAGGAGCATCGGGATTGTTTAGCGATACGGACATCGCCAACCACAAAATCGTAACCGACCGTGTCCATGCCGAGGGTGGCAAGATTGCAATGCAAATTTTGCATGCTGGTCGATATGCCTACAACCACAAAGCGGTTGCACCATCAGCAATCAAATCCCCGATTTCGCCATTTCCGCCTGCTGAACTGGACGCCGACGGGATCGAAAAGCAAATCGCCGACTTTGTTGTCGCTTCTGAGTGCGCGAAACAAGCTGGGTATGACGGAGTCGAGATTATGGGGTCGGAAGGGTACTTCCTTAACGAATTCCTCGTTACCCACACCAATAAGCGAACGGATGAGTGGGGCGGATCGTTCGCCAACCGTATGCGACTGCCCGTCGAGATCGTGCGCCGTTGCCGCGAAGCCGTTGGGCCGGATTTTATCATCATCTATCGTATTTCGCTGATTGACTTGATCCCGAACGGCCAAACATGGGAAGAGGTAGTAACCCTCGCCAAGGCTATCGAAGCTGCTGGCGCAACCATTCTAAATACCGGTATCGGTTGGCACGAAGCGCGCATTCCAACCATCGCTACGTCGGTTCCACGTGCTGCATTTGCGTGGGTTACCAAAAAGTTAATGGGTGAAGTCTCCATCCCGATCATTACTTCCAACCGGATCAACACGCCAGAAGTCGCGGATAGCGTGCTGGCTGATGGTTGCGCTGACATGGTCTCGATGGCGCGGCCCTTTTTGGCCGACAGCCAGTTTGTTGCCAAAGCCGCGGCGGGCAAGGCGGATCAAATTGCGCCGTGTATTGCGTGCAATCAAGCATGTCTGGATCATACCTTTTCCCTGAAAACCTCTACTTGTCTGGTGAATCCGCGCGCCTGTTACGAAACTGAACTGAATTATGGGCCCGCAGAAACCACCAAGAATGTTGCGATTGTGGGCGCTGGCCCAGCGGGTTTGGCAACGGCGCTGGTAGCCGCTCAGCGTGGACACAGGGTTACACTGTTCGATATGGCCGACAAAATTGGCGGTCAGTTAAACATCGCCAAGCAGGTTCCCGGCAAGGAAGAATTCTTCGGACTGGTCGAATACTACATCAAAATGCTGGAGGTGTACGAAGTAGATGTTCGTTTAGGAAGAAGGGCTGCAGTCGACGATCTTATTGATTTTGACGAGGTAGTGATGGCCACAGGCGTCACACCGCGTGACCCTGAAATCAAGGGGCAAGATGGACCTAATGTAGTAAATTACATCGACGTTTTACGAGACAAAGCACCGGTCGGGAACCGTGTTGCAATCATCGGGGCCGGCGGAATCGGATTCGATGTTGCCGAGTTCTTGACGCAGCAGGGCGAAAGCTCAACGCTGAATCTTGATGAGTGGAAAGCCGAGTGGGGCGTCGGTGATCCGGCGATAACACGTGGTGGGCTGGCGGCGTCCGGACCCAAACCCGAGGCCGCCGCCAGACAGGTAACCCTGCTTCAACGCAAAGCGCAAAAACTGGGCAAGGGCTTGGGTAAAACCACCGGCTGGATTCACCGCGCAGCACTTGCGATGAAAGATGTCGATATGATTGGCGGTGTGAACTACGAAGAGATCACCTCCGAAGGTTTGCATATATCCACTGGTGAGGGTCGCGAAAACCCACGGTTACTGGAAGTAGACACCGTTGTGCTTTGCGCGGGACAGCTTCCCGAACGAGGCCTTGCGGATGCTTTGGAAGCCAAAGGGATAACCGCACACGTAATTGGTGGTGCAGATGTTGCCGCGGAACTTGATGCGAAACGTGCGATTAACCAAGGGTCGCGATTGGCGGCTTCGTTCTAGCCCAGCACGGATGGTCCGAAGATCAAAAACAAGATCACCACAGGCGAAACCCCTATGACTACGGCCAATAGGTACAGCGGAAAGCTGAATAATCGACTAAGGCCAGCCATAAACGCGATACCGCCGCCGCCGCCAATGACCGAGTTTCCCGGAATGTTGAACGACACCGCTATCGCGATGTAACGGTGGCGCAGCAGAAACGGCACGATGTGGCTGGGGGCGCGCTCGACCAACATATTCAGGCGTTCCTGCACCGGCTTTCGCGCCAAGTCCCGAAGCATATGGCTGATGCGAGTCATGCCGAGGAAGTCAAAACATCCGCAAATAACTTTTTCCGGCACAAGCCGGCCCAGAAAAAACCCCAACGTCAGGCCGATGATGGTGGAGATATATACTGGGATAGCCATTGGCGTGCCGAACATCACCATAAGCCCTATTCCTATTTCAACCCCGGGCACGAATGGTAGCGAGATCAATAATGCATACAGAATAATCGCAGCCACAGTGGCGCCGAAAATCATGCTCTCGTTTTCCGGTGTGATTTCCAGCTTCAGGCGATCCCCCAACCAGTCGCCGGCCTGGTTTGCCAAATAGGCGACACTTAATACCGCCAAAACTACGAGTATGATCCGCAGTAATCGTGGCATTAGTCCATCTCGTTCATGATGCCGACCAGTTCAGCAGCAATTGCGGGTTCTGACATCGCGTGACCCGCCCTGACCAATCGCAATTTGGATTTTGGCCACCGTTTATGCAATTCATGCGCGGTGTGCGGGGGACAAATCATGTCGTATCGGCCCTGAACAATGTACCCGGGAATATTTCTAATCTTGTCCATGTCTGCAAAAATCTGTCGGTCTTCGCGCAAAAATCCTTTGTAAGTGAAATAGTGATTTTCTATCAGGGAAAACGCCTTGGCATAGTGGGCCGGTACTCGGCCGCCATGCCCCTTGGAATCGAGCGTCGCTAGCGTGTTTTCCCATGCCGCCCACGCGCGCGCGAACTTGATGACATCTGCGTCTATCTTCCCGAAAAGACGTTTACGATAAGCCGCAATCAAGTCGTGGCGCTCGTCTGGTGGTACCATGTTCGAAAACAATGCCCATGCTTCTGGCCAGAACTGCCCAGCGCCGCCGCCATAAAACCAATCCAGCTCTGCCTGTGTCATGGTGAAAATACCGCGTAATACCAACGCGTTAACCCGTGTGGGGTGCGCTTGCGCATAAAGCAGGGACAGCGTCGCGCCCCATGAACCGCCGAAAACAATCCAGTTGGAAATGTCGAGGGTTTCTCGGATCGCCTCGATATCCTCGACCAAATCCCATGTCGTGTTATTTTCAACGCTGGCATATGGTGTCGAGCGGCCACACCCACGCTGATCAAACAGGATAACGCGATAGCGATCGGGGTCAAAAAAGCGTCGCATCGAAGGGCTGCACCCACCACCTGGACCGCCATGCAAAACGACTACTGGTTCACCGTCTTCGCGCCCAGATTGTTCTATGTAGATCGTGTGCCCACCCGACACTTCCAGCGTTTGCGTGTGAAACGCATCGCGGGCAGGGTAAAGGCTGCGACGAGGTTGCTCGTCTTTATGGCTCGCATGTTCCAGCATATATGCTCTATTAGTTAATCATTCGTCCCAACATGGCAGGTAGAAAAGATGAGTGCAACGCAAACAACTGTTACAGTCGATCCGGCCGAGGTCGCGAAGTTTGAAGCCATGGCTGCCGAATGGTGGGACCCGAAGGGAAAGTTTAAGCCCTTGCACGAGATGAACCCGATCCGTCTGGAATACATCGTGCAACAGATTTGCGCAGAATTCGGTCGTGACCCGAATTCACTTCGCCCGTTTGACGGGTTACGATTGCTAGATATCGGCTGTGGTGGCGGGTTGCTCTCCGAGCCTATGGCCCGTCTTGGTGCAACCGTCGTTGGGGCGGATGCCGCAGCAGGAAATATCCCTATAGCGCAGCTTCATGCCGAACAATCCGAGCTCGACATTGATTATCGCCACGTAACAGCAGAGGCGTTAGCCGAGGCCGGCGAACAATTCGACATCGTGTTAAATATGGAAGTAATCGAGCACGTGGCCGATCCACTGGCCTATCTAACCGCTTGTCGTCAGTTGCTTAAACCCGGTGGATTGATGCTGTGTTCGACCTTAAACCGGAATCCCAAAAGTTATATGGCTGCGATTATCGGTGCAGAGGTGATTATGCGGTGGCTTCCGCGCGGCACACACGAATGGCACAAATTCATCACACCGGACGAGTTGTTTGAACTGATTGCCAACGCAGGTCTAAAGCCCGTTGACCGCAAGGGATTCGTCTTCAATCCACTGCTGTGGTCATGGTCAATCTCGGATCAGGATTTGTCAGTGAATTACGTAACGGCTAGCATTAAGCCCGAATGATTTGCGCCAATCTGTCAATTTGAGTTGGTGAAAAAACCTGAATTCCGTGTTTTCGCAACAAAGCAGTAACGACGCCTTGTCCATCAATCCGTTGATCAGACAATGTGCCATCATAAATATAACTCGACCCGCTCGAAGGGCTTCCATCTGTAAGCAATGCGAAACTACAGCCGCTTGTTTTTGCAATTTCTAGTGCCCGCTTGGCCCCAAGCAAAAATGGCGCTGTAACATTCGTACCGGTATCGTCCACAATTTTGGAAACACCCGTAATTTCCGCAGGAGGTCGCGGTGTTGGCAAACCCCCTAACATTTCTGGGCACATCGAAACTAAACGGCCTTCTGATTGCCATAACGCCAGTATATCACTTTCGAATGTCTTGGCTTTCGCATCATATCGCACAGGCTTACCGAGCAAGCATGAACTAACAAGAATTTTAAGCACAGCTATTCTTCACTTGCCAGAAGCATTCTAAGATCGCGCAGGAACGGCAAAGCCGCGCGGATTTTATCCGATCCGAGGCTTTCCACCGCATCGTCAAACACCGGGGCTATCGCGCGAACCGCTTCGTCACGGGCGGTGTGGCCTGCTGGGCTTATCGACACAAACTTGCGTCTCGCATCATCCCAGTCTGGACGAATATGGACATACCCAGCGGTTTCCAGTTTCGAAAGCGTGTTGGTCATCGCTCCCTTCGTCACATGGAAAATTCGTGCCAGTTGAGCTGGCGTTTTCTCACCACCCAAGCGGGCGAAATGGTTGAGGACGGCAAAGTGAGAAAGCTCCATCCCTTTCGGCAAGGCGCGGCTGAATCGCGTCCTAGCCATTTGTTCCACGGCGGAAATCTCGCTGAAAAGGGCTATCGCTAACGGGTCGTTTGACAGTTTATCAGACATCACGCCTCGGGTGGTTCAAATTCTCGGTCATGGGTGAGCGAAGGAATTTTCGCTCGCGCCTTGGCAACATCGTTAAGGTCCAAATCAACAAAAGTCACGCCTTGCGTTTCGCCTCCATCGGCCAAAACTTCGCCCCACGGGGAAATCACCAGCGAATGACCGTAGGTTTCACGCCTTGGCTCTTTACCCCAATCGTGCGTTCCGCACTGCGCTGGGGCCAGCACAAAACAGCCGTTTTCAATGGCTCTCGCCCGCAACAATGCATGCCAGTGTGCGCGCCCAGTTGGCACGGTAAACGCCGCCGGAGCCGTCAAAATTTCTGCGCCTGCGTGAGCCAATTGACGATAAAGGTTAGGAAAACGCATGTCGTAACAAATGGTCATGCCGATGTTGCCGATATCGGTTTTCGCCAGTGTAGCATTCGTGCCCGGTCGATAGGCGGAAGACTCGCGATAAACCTCGCCATTGCCCAAATCGACATCAAACATATGAATTTTGTCGTATTTGGCAGCCATCTCCCCTGTCGGGGAAATAAGAAACGAGCGGTTGGCAAAACGTCCATCCGCATCGCCAGTTTTCAACCCGAGGGAGCCGACCAGCAACCAGATATTCAGTTCTTGTGCCAGATTCCGAAGTTTTGCCAATGACGGGTCGTCAACCTCGACGTGTAAAACTTGCGCTTGCTGTTTGCGGCTGGACGAAATGATATTCGTAGTTTCAGGCGTCAGAATGAATTTCGCACCGCCCGCATGTGCCTCGCGGATATACGCTTCAGTCAAACGCAGGTTTGCGATTGGGTCGTTACTTGATGTTAACTGAACCAGCGCAACCTTCATCGCTAGGCCAGCATCTTGTCGAGAACATCATCGCCTTCAAGCCCAAACAATTCATCGCACCCGCCAATTGGTTTGCCGTCGATGAAAATCTGCGGAACCGTGCGGCCGCCATTGCTTCGTTGGGTCATTTCCGCGCGCAAATCGGGCTGCACCATCACGTTGTATTCCGTATATTCAATGCCTTTTTTGTTCAGAAGGCGCTTGGCGGCCGTGCAGTAGCCACAGATCGGGGTTGTATAAATTTCGACGGGTTTCATTCCGGTGCTCCAATTAGATGTTTCGCCTGTATATATAGGGCTTCATGCGTCTCGTGCAACGCGGGCGAGGACAAGCGCGTCAATTCGTTCAACCCCGGCAGCGCGCAGCGTTTCAGCGCACGCTGAAAGCGTAGCGCCCGTGGTCATGACATCGTCAATTAGAAGAACATTTTTTGGGACTTGCCGGCGTTTGTGTACAGAAAACACACCTTGCTGATTTTTGTGTCGTTCTTCTCGGGTCAAACCGTCCTGCGAGGGCGTGAATGTATCACGCACCAATAAATCCGGTATGCACGGCGTGCCGGACATACTGGAAATCTGCCAAGCCAGCTCCGCTGACTGGTTGAACCGCCGCTTGAGTAATCGCCGCCAATGCAGCGGGACAGGCGCGATTACATCGGCATTCTTCAGCAAATCACCGCCAGATCGTGCCATCCATTTCGCCAAGGGCCTTGCCATATCCAGCCGATCACCATGCTTCAAACTAAGTACCGCTCGACGCCCCCCGCCCGAGTAAACGACGGCTGCTCGTCCGCCATCCCATGCTGGACGGCAAGAAATGCAGCTATCGCATATAATTTTTCCGTCTGCTTCACCGGGCAACGGCGTCCCACAAACATCGCAAACCGCACCGGTGATGAACGTCGTATCCGCCCAACAATCGGCACACAGGCTGGCGCCCTGTTCAGTCGGTTCCGTGCACGTCAAACAACGCGGCGGATAGATGACATCTAGCAATGCGCCCTTTCCCTTGGCCGCGAGGCGGGTTATTTGATTGCACAGAGGGCTTTCGGAATATGCAGACACCACCAGACCTTTTTGATCACGAACTTCTAGCCCAACGCCGCGCGCGGGCGGACAACTTTGGCGTTGAGGGGGAGTTCCTGCATCGCGAGATCGTTGACCAAGTTTCAGAAAGGCTGGAAGAGGTTAATAAAACCTTTACAGACTTGGCGATTATTGGCCCAAAGGCGGGTTTGTGGGTCGACATGCTTGGCGGAGAAGCTGTTCAGGATCTAGAAACGCTTGATTTACAAGAAAGCTCGCTTGATCTGGTTATTAACGGATTAGCGCTGCATTGGGCCAATGACCCCGTCGGGCAGTTGGTGCAAATGCGCCGGGCCTTAAAGCCTGATGGGCTGATGATTACTGCAATGTTCGGGGGGCAAACCCTTAATGAGTTGCGAACGTCGCTCGCAGAGGCTGAAACAGAAATTGAGGGTGGCCTTTCGCCACGCATCGCCCCAATGGGGGAAATTCGGGATCTTGGCGGGCTAATTCAGCGTGCGGGATTGGCGTTACCAGTCGCTGATTCCGTTAGCCTAACGGTAACCTATGAGACACCTTTGCATTTGATGCGCGATCTGCGGGCAATGGGTGAAACCAATGTCATGCACGCACGGCGCAAAACGCCGATGCGGCGTGAGACATTGATGCGCGCAATGGATATTTATACAGAGCACTTCGCGGAACCAGATGGTCGTATTCCTGCAACTTTCGAGATCGTATTCCTGACAGGGTGGGCCCCATCGGAGACGCAACAAAAACCGCTGCGCCCCGGCTCGGCGAAATCGAGACTCGCCGACGCGTTGAAGGTTCCTGAACTAAAGGCTGGTGACAAAGCAGAAAATTAGCCTTCGGCTTCTTCCTTAATAGGCGCGACTTTGCTTGGGTTAGATGAAACACCAACTTGCGCTGCGCGCAACAGACGATCACCAATCGCGAAACCAGTAGCCATAACCTGAATGATCGAACCCTTTGTAGTGTTCGGCACAGGTGCCTCGAACATCGCTTGGTGCAGTTTTGGGTTAAATTTGTCGCCAATTGCCGGGGCAACCGAAACGATCTTGTGTTTTTCAAAGACAGACAACAGTTCGCGCAGTGTTAATTCAAGACCTTCGGTCAGAGAGCTGTGCTCTTTACGTAAGTCATCGTCGATATTTTCGAGTGCACGTTCTAGGTTGTCCTGAACCGATAGCAAATCACGGGCCAGCCTGGTGCCACCGTAAACTTCTGCGTCACGACGATCGCGCTCGGAACGTTTCCGCAGGTTTTCAGTTTCGGCAAATGCACGCAAAAGACGATCTTTCAACTGGTCGCGCTCTTTAAGAACCACGTCAATGTCCGGAAAGCTCAGAACATCTTCTTCAAGTTCCAGTTCTTCCTCGGATTCATCGATATCGTCCAGAAAACCGTTTTCTTTTTCTTCAGTCATCTTACTTGCCTTCTTTGTCAGGTCCGGCGGGACACTAATCGTCCTACCAGCTGCGCGGTGTAGTCAACAATCGGGACAATCCGGCCGTAGTTCAGCCTTGTTGGTCCAATCACGCCTACCGCGCCAATTATTTTTCGCTCAGCGTTCATATAAGGGGAAACCACCAAAGAGGAACCCGAAAGTGAGAAAAGTTTGTTCTCTGAGCCAATAAAAATGCGTACCCCGTCGCCTTCTTCGGTCAAATCGAGCAATTGAGCCAAATCCCGCTTCCGTTCAAGGTCATCAAACAGCTGGCGGATACGATCCAAATCGAGTTCCGAGGCGTCCCCCTCAACAAGATTCGCCCTTCCGCGAACTATCAGTCGGTCACGGCCATCCTGTTCATCAACCCAAATCGCCAATCCGTCCTTGATAAGGCTCTGCGCCAAACGGTCGAGTTCTTGGCGGTGCCGTTCGATTTCCCGCGTTACCACACTTTGCATTTGCGAAACTGTGTGGCCCTCAAGGATGGCATTCAGAAAGTTCGCTGCCTCGCGCATGGCTGACGGGGTCAAGCCAATTGGAGGTGTGAAAAGGCGGTTTTCGACCTGCCCGTCAGCAGTAACCAAAACCACCAATGCCTTTTCAGGTGACAACGCAACAAATTCGAGGTGTTTGATGGGGCTTTCCGTTTTTGGTGTCAAAACAAGGCTCGCTCCTTGTGTCAAACCGGACAGCATCGAGCCAACCTTATCCATCATCCCACCAATGTCGGACTCATTTGTATCAAGCGAGCGCTCTATTTCTGATCGTTCGTTGCCGGAAACCGACCCGACTTCCAGCAAACCATCCACAAACATGCGCAAGCCTACTTGCGTCGGTATCCGGCCTGCTGATGTGTGCGGGGAATCGAGCAACCCCAACTGCTCCAAGTCACTCATAACGTTCCGAATAGTTGCGGGGGACACTTTCTCAGTCAGCGTTTCTGTCAGCGTTTTGGAGCCCACAGGATCACCCGTCTCCAGATATGACTCCACGACTTGCCGAAAAACCTCGCGGCTGCGGTCGGTCAGTTCTGAAAGCGGGGTGGTTTGCGTCATTATCGGGCACCTTGGTTCACGTGAAACTATGCATTCCGGCCTGTTGGGTCAATCGCAAGGATGGACGCAAGGCGTGACTTTGTTTATGACGCAGGAAAACCAACCCCAACGGAGGCTTCCATGCGCCCATCTGGCCGTAATACTGACATCATGCGTGACATCGTAATCGAAACCAACGTCACCAAACACGCCGAAGGCTCTTGCCTGATCAAAATGGGCGATACACATGTGCTTTGCACAGCCTCGCTTGAAAGCCGCGTGCCGCCGTTCTTGCGTAACTCTGGTCTCGGCTGGGTTACTGCCGAATATGGGATGCTCCCTCGTTCAACGGGCTCGCGTATGCGGCGCGAAGCAACTGCTGGCAAGCAATCCGGGCGGACGCAAGAAATCCAACGCTTGATTGGCCGCAGCCTGCGCGCCGGTGTAGACCGCGTTGCCATGGGCGAGCGTCAAATTACGGTAGATTGCGATGTTATTCAAGCGGACGGCGGCACACGATGTGCTGCTATTACCGGCGGCTGGGTAGCCTTGCGTCTAGCAGTTAACCAATTGCTAAAAGCTGGTGATATCAAGGAAGATCCATTGACCGACCATATCGCGGCGGTTTCTTGTGGGATTTATGGCGGACAGCCAGTGCTGGACCTCGATTACATTGAGGATAGCGACGCAGGCACAGATGCAAATTTCGTAATGACTGGCGCAAGCGGGTTGGTTGAAGTCCAGGGATCTGCCGAGGGCGCGACGTTCTCACGTGACGAATTCAACATTTTGATGGATTTGGCAGAAAAAGGCGTGGCAGAGTTGGTCGCAGCACAAAAAGCCGCCATCGCCTAATGCGCAAGTTCGTTGAACCCAAACTGCTGGTCGCAACCCATAACAACGGCAAGCTGGAGGAGATCATCCGGCTGCTTGAGCCTTACGGGATTGCGATCACTTCAAACGCAGAGCTTGGTTTGCCAGAACCAGAGGAAACCGAGGACAATTTCATCGGTAACGCGCGGATTAAGGCACATGCGGCGGCGAAGTCCAGCGGCCTACCTGCTCTAGCTGACGACAGCGGGATTGTTGTAGATGCTTTGGGCGGTGAACCGGGAGTTTACACCGCCGACTGGTCGGAAACCCCTAATGGGCGAGACTTTCCGATGGCAATGACCAAGGTTTGGACAAAGCTAGAGGCACTAAATGCGCCTGCGCCACGAACGGCACGGTTTTGTAGTACGTTGGTTCTTGCATGGCCGGATGGTCATGACGAAGTTTTTGAAGGTAAAATTGACGGTCGATGTGTCTGGCCAATGCGCGGCGAAGAAGGTCACGGATATGATCCAATGTTTATGCCCAACGGATATGACATTACCTTCGGCGAAATGGACCGTTGGGAGAAAAACAAGATCAGCCACCGGGCTGACGCATTCAACAAGTTGATCAAAGGGTGCTTTGAATGAGTGACGTAAAACAAATCTCAACCGGATCCCCGTTCGAAAAAGCATTCGGGTATAGCCGTGCCATCGTCAAAGGCGGCTGGTGCTTTGTTTCTGGCGTAACGGGGTATGATTATACCACCATGGAAATGCCTGACGGGATCGCTCAACAAGCGAGGAATTGTTTCGAGACCATCAGCGCCGTTTTAACCGAAGCTGGTTTTGAAATGTCCGACATCGTGCGTGTTCAGTATACCGTTACAGATGTTGATCTGGTTGATGAGGTCGTTCCAGTCCTTGGGGAGATGATGGGGGACATCCTCCCTGCTGCCACCATGGTTATCGCTGACCTGATAAAGCCGGAAATGTTGGTGGAAATCGAAGTCACGGCGTTCAAAGGGTAGTTATGGAAGATTGGCAAAATGCGGGCTTTGGCGTTTACATCCACTGGCCTTTTTGCATGCACAAATGCCCGTATTGTGACTTCAATAGCCATGTTTCACGTCAAGTTGATCAATTGACTTGGCGCGAGGCGCTGTTGTCAGATATTCGTCGTAGCGCTGAAGAGTTGCCAAATCGACAAGTCGATACCGTGTTTTTCGGGGGCGGGACCCCAAGTCTGATGCCACCCGAAACCGTTGCGGCGGTGATCGAGGAGATCGGGCGAGTTTGGCAGCTAGCCCCAAGTGTGGAAATATCACTGGAGGCCAATCCGACTTCGGTCGAGGCCGGGCGTTTCGCTGGGTATTCCGACGCTGGTGTGAACCGCATTTCTATGGGAATCCAGTCGTTGCGTGACGCGGACCTAAAAACGTTAGGCCGCATGCATTCGGTTGCCGAAGCCCGCGCCGCGTTTGATATCGCTCGTAAGCAATTCGACCGTGTTAGCTTTGATCTTATTTACGCGCGCCAAAACCAGACGGTTGACGATTGGGAATTGGAGCTGTCGGAAGCCATTGATATGGCCGTTGACCACCTTTCCCTATATCAGCTAACCATCGAAGACGGCACGCGTTTTGGAGATATGCACGCGCGTGGCTCTCTGCGAAATCTTCCGGATGATACATTGGCAACAGATATGTACTTCCGAACACAGGAAGTATGCGACCGCCGCGGCTTGCCAGCCTATGAAACCTCCAACCACGCGCAGGCTGGCGCCGAAAGCCAACATAATCTGATATATTGGCGGTATGGTGACTACGTCGGAATCGGACCGGGGGCGCATGGGCGTATCACGCTGAATGAGCAAAAACTTGCAACCGAGGCATATTCAGATCCTACGCAATGGCTGGAGCAGGTGCACAAAACCGGTTGGGGAAGAAAATCCGTCGAGGCGGTGATCACCGAAGATCAAGCAAACGAATATCTAATGATGTCCCTCAGATTGGCCGAGGGCAGTGATCTAACTCGGTATGCCTCTTTGAAGGGCCGTGATCTTGATGCTGCCAACCTTGAAGAAATGCTGTCTGGCGGGTTTGTTTCACGTGAGGGCAATAAAATTAAAACCACACCCAAGGGTCAACCGCTATTGAACGCGGTCCTTCGACAGTTGTTGGCTTGAGCGATGCGGGTTATTTGGCTACTCTTTGGTGTACTTAGCGTGGTGGCGGGCTTCGCAGGTATTTTTTTACCATTGTTGCCAACCGTGCCGTTTCTACTGCTCGCTGCGTTCTTTTTTGGAAAGTCGTCGCAAAGGGCGCATGATTGGTTGCTATCACATAAACGGCTCGGACCTGCTATAGTTGATTGGCAAGAAAACGGCGCTATCAGCCGTAAATCCAAATATCTTTCTGCAGTATCAATGGTGATCGTTTTCGCCATATCCATCCTATTCGGGATACCTGTATATATCCTGATAATTCAGATAGTTATACTCCTTTCGGTGTCATACTTCATTTGGACGAGACCGAGCACTTAGTTAATGTGACAGAAGCCGACATAGTCCATCAAGCTGTTCCAAATCCGTGTATTTGATCCGCAACTCTCCGCTTTGACCACCAGTTTTGTGGTCAATACTTACCTTCGCGCCAAGATGCGTGGATAGGTCATTTTCGATCGCCCGTGTGTCTGCATCCTTAGTTGGTTTCAGTTGCCGTTTTTGCTTTTCGCCCGGCTTTTTTGCTTTCGCCAGTGCCTCAGCCTGTCGGACAGACAACCCTTTCGAAATAATCTCGCGTGCGAGCGCCACCGGGTCACTCGCTGGTACCAGTGCTCTCGCATGACCTGCGGAAATCTGGCCATTTTGAAGATATTCTTGCACTTTTGGTGGCAAACTTAAGAGCCGAAGAAGGTTCGCGATATGGCTGCGGCTTTTGCCCAAGGCTTCCGCCATTTTCTCTTGTGTGTGTCCGAACCTATCCATTAGTTGGCGATACCCCATCGCCTCCTCCACAGCGTTCAGATCTGCCCGTTGGATATTTTCGATAATGGCGAGTTCCAGCACTTCTGTATCGGTCAAATTGCGGATCAGAACAGGAATTTTGTGCAATTTCGCCCGCTGCGCCGCGCGCCAACGGCGTTCGCCGGCAACGATTTGATAACCGCCTTGGTTATTCGGATCGGGCCTGACGATTAACGGCTGAATAACACCTTTTTCGGTGATCGACGCTGTCAGGTCTTCTAGATCCTTTTCGGCAAATGTTCGACGTGGCTGATCCGGATTCGCGAAAACCTTTTCAATCGGCATATCTGTGTCGCTTGATCGAGTGGCTGTCATCGCTTGACTGGCATCACCCTCGTCAAGATTCACATCTGCCAATAATGCGGAAAGACCGCGACCTAAGCTTTTACGTTCAGTTCTCTTTGCCATTTTTCAACATTTTCAATCTGTTACGTTGTCATTCATACGCCGAAGTAACTCGGCAGCTAGTTTCTGGTATGCAATGCTGCCGGAACTTCTGTGATCGTAAATCAACGCCGGTACCGAATGTGAGGGAGCCTCACTAAGACGGATATTACGAGGAATAATGGTGTCGTAAACCAAATTTCCGAGGTTTTCGCGCACATCATCCTCAACCTGTTTCGACAGGTTATTCCGGCGATCATACATAGTAAGCACGATACCTTGGATACTCAATTTGGGGTTCAGAGATTGCTTGACTTCGCGGATGGTCAGCATCAGTTGCGACAGACCTTCAAGCGCAAAAAATTCGCACTGCAATGGAACGAGAACCGAGTCCGCCGCAACCATCGCATTTACGGTTAGTAAATTCAGCGAGGGTGGGCAATCAATCAATATGTAATCGAACTTGCAGGCTAGGGCATCATCAGATGTCAGCGCTTTTCTCATCCGCAGCACGCGATTTGGATCATTCACCATATCCACGTCCGCCGAACTTAAGTCATTGGTGGAAGGCGCAATGAAAAAATTCGGGATCATCGTTTCCTGCATGACTGCTGAAAGCGTAGTGTCTCCGACAAGCAAATCATAGGTCGTCATTTTGCGCATATCTAGCGAAATTCCCAACCCAGTCGAAGCATTTCCTTGAGAATCCAGGTCGATGAGCAGAACTTTCCGACCAACAGCCGCCAATGCAGTACCCAAATTTATTGCCGTCGTAGTTTTTCCAACCCCACCTTTTTGATTGGCCACGGCAATTACTGTTGGGTTCTTACTAGGTGTTATAGTGCTTTTAGACACGCTTGAATTCTCCAATACGGAGTATAACTGCGTCGGGATCAGTCATACTAGGAAATGTCTCGTATGCCATATGCCAACATGATGAGGCTTCGGTCAATTCCGAATCGACCCTTGCGCCCTTGGGAAACAAGCAGACACCGTCTGGCTTTCTGTGTTTTGTTGCAAATTCAAGAAGTTGTGGAAGTGAAGAAAGTGCCCGTGCAGATAGTATATCTGCATTCTGTGGCTCCAGATGTTCAATTCGCTTCGCTACTACTTTTACTGTGATTCCCATCTCTCTTGCGGCTGATTGAAGAAATATGGCTTTTCTTCTGTCGCTTTCGACAAGTGTAACCGCCAAATCCGGCGCCTTTTCTGCTGCGATAGCGCCGATCACTAGCCCTGGAAATCCGGCACCCGATCCGATATCCATCCATGTCTTCACCCCTTGCGGCGCCAGCGACCAAAGTTGTGCGGAATCTGCCATGTGCCGGTGCCAAACATCTGGTATTGTCGACTTCGCTACTAAATTTATCTTCGGGTTCCACTTTACCAACAAAGCCGCATACGCTTGCAGCCGATCCATTGTTTCACGTGAAACATCAAACATTCCAGCAAAGCTTGCTTGGGAGGTCGCTACAGCACTCATGCCGAGCGCTTCTTCGGTTTGCGTATACTAGCTAGTATTAGCGTAAGCCCCGCGGGCGTCATCCCATCAATCCTTCCAGCTTGCCCCAACGTTGATGGCTGTATGCTCGATAATTTGCTTCGTAGCTCATTCGACAGCCCGACTATATTTTCATAGTTGAAATCCGCCGGAATTTTCAACGCCTCGTCCCGTCGCATCGCTTCAACATCTCTCTTTTGGCGTTCAATATAATGCGCATAACGTGCGTCGTTCTCAACTTGTTGTGCAATTTTTGCTGGCATGTCTGATAGCTCAGCCCAAATATTCGATAGTTTGGATATACTCACATCTTGATATGACAGCAGATCAATAGCCGTACGCCGAACTCCGTCTTGGTTTACCTTGATGCCATATTCGCCTGCTTCCTTTGGCGAAACTGACAGGTTCTCGCAACTCGTTTTGGCTTTTGTCAAAGACTCCATGCGTTCGTCAAACACCTTTTTTCTTTGGTCTGAAACACATCCCATAGACACCCCAATCGGCGTTAGGCGTTGATCTGCATTATCCGCGCGCAGAGAAAGTCGATATTCTGCTCTGGAAGTAAACATCCGGTACGGCTCCGAAACACCGCGCGTTACCAAATCATCTATCATTACCCCAATGTAACCATCAGCACGGTCAAAAAACAAAGGCTCGCGGTCCTTAACAGCCAGCGCTGCATTCAACCCAGCCACAAGCCCCTGTGCGGCCGCTTCCTCGTATCCCGTGGTTCCGTTTACCTGACCGGCGAAGTAGAGCCCTGGGGCCGTCTTAACTTCCAATGTCGACCGTAACGCCCTCGGGTCTATATAATCGTATTCAATCGCATAGCCGGGTTGCAAGATTTTAACGTTTTCCAGGCCTCTTATCGAAGTGACATACGCTTCTTGTACCTCCAATGGTAACGAGGTCGAGATACCATTCGGGTATATAGTCGGGTTATTCAAGCCCTCCGGTTCCAGAAAAACTTGGTGATTATCTTTATCGGCGAATCGAACAATTTTGTCTTCTATCGAAGGGCAATACCTAGGTCCAACCCCTTCGATCTTCCCGCTATACATTGCTGATTTATCTAGATTTTTCCGAATAATATCATGTGTTTGGCTATTAGTGTGTGTAATCCCACAGGAAACCTGCCGCGCTGTCGGCTCGTCTGACATGAACGAAAACATCGTGGGAGAGTCATCGCCTTTTTGCATCTCCAGCCCATCCCAGTTGATGGTTCGCCCATCCAATCTAGGTGGTGTCCCCGTCTTCAGGCGCCCCAAAGGCAAGCCCAACGCATCAATTCTCTCAGCCAAAGCTATCGACGACTTGTCCCCCATCCGACCACCGGTATGCGTTTCACCGCCTATATGGATTACTCCGCGAAGGAACGTACCTGCTGTCAGGATTACCGCGCCGGCGGTTATTACACTGCCGTCAACCAGAACCACGCCCTCTACGCGTCCATGCGAAACGATCAAGTCCGCTACTTCTGCTTGTAAAACTTCCAAGTTTGGTCGGTTTTTGAACTCGGCTTGCATCGCTGTTTTGTATATCCGACGATCAGCTTGTGCTCGTGGACCCTGTACTGCGGGTCCCTTCCGGCGGTTTAGCAGCCTAAATTGGATACCAGCTTGATCCGCCACTCGACCCATCACACCATCAAGCGCATCGATTTCCCTAACAAGATGTCCTTTTCCAAGCCCGCCGATGGCGGGATTACAGGACATTTCACCGATTTTATCGAACGCCAACGTGATAAGGACTGTTTTCACACCCATTCGGGCCGCCGCCTGCGCCGCCTCTGACCCTGCGTGACCACCGCCTATAACGATTACATCGAACATATGTTTCACGTGAAACACTCCTATTTACCGATACAGAAGCTGGAAAATATCACATCTAGCACATTTTCCACATCTACACGCCCTATCATAGAATCTAAAGATCGCAAGGCTTGCCGCATGTCTTCAGCGGCCAAATCAGACCATTCGCCACCAGCTTTCACATGCACCTCCGCGCTGTTCAGCGCCGCTATCCCGTCTACCAAGGCAATACGATGCCGCTCCCTAACCGCCGAACTGGCGCCAATGGCCCTACCTGAAAGTTCCTCAGATAGAAGGTTCAACAACTTTTCAACGCCAACTCCCGTTAACCCGGAAACGGACAAGCTGTCCGTGCTGAACATGTCGGCCTTACCATACGCGACTATATCACCACCCCTGTGCGTTACACCCAAGTCTTCGTGCATCTCGCCAGCTTCAAGTAAAAACACACGAATGTCAGCCGCATCCGCACGCGTTCTTGCACGTTCTACTCCCAGAACTTCGATTTCATCTTTAGATTCACGCAGCCCAGCGGTATCCAGCAACGTGATTGGCAAACCGCCTAGATCCATCCGAACCTCGATAACGTCACGTGTAGTACCAGCGATCTCTGATGTAATCGCTGCATCCTTTTTCGCTAACGTATTCAAAAGGGTGGATTTTCCAACATTTGGACGCCCTATAATAGCGACTTCAAACCCGTCTCGGATCCGCTCCGAAATGCTGCTACCGTCTGCTTCGGTCTGCATCCCGCGCCGGGCAATATCGATCAGCTCTAGTACTTCTGGTGAGACGTCTACCGGTACTTCTTCGTCTGCGAAATCGATAGTGACCTCTAACAGCGCCACTGCACGTATCAACGTCTCCCGCCAAACCCGGGTTTTTTCACTCAGCGCACCGCGCATGACGGTAAGTGCCTGGCGTCGCTGCGCTTCGGTTTCAGCGTCGATCAAGTCAGCCAAACCTTCAACCTGCGCCAAGTCCATCCGCCCGTTATCGAGTGCCTGACGTGTGAACTCGCCAGCCGACGCCAATCTCACACCGGCGCTATTCGAAAGCTCACGCAAAACCGCCGCCACTACAGCAGCAGAGCCATGCAAATGTATCTCAACCACGCGCTCGCCTGTAAAGCTAGCACCAGAGTCGAAGGTCAAGATCAGGGCTTCGTCAAGAGCCTCTCTGTCCAACTTCCGAACGATACGAAGCGCGGGTCGCTTTGGTTTTGGTAAGTCGTTAACCATCCCGGACACCGCATCCCAAGCTAACGGGCCAGATACCCGCACAACCGCAACACCTGCCCGGCCACGCGCCGTTGCCAATGCGAAAATTGTGTCTTGCATATCCGTATCTCTCTGTAATTAATGAAAAAACCCGAGACTTTGCCCGGGTTTTCATCGAAATAAAACAGGCATTAGCTGTTCATAGAATCGAAGAATTCCGAATTTGTCTTCGTTTGCTTCATCTTACCAAGCAAGAATTCCGCAGCATCTGTTGTGCCCATCGGGTTCAGAATGCGGCGAAGCAGGAACATCTTGGACAACTCGGATTTTTCTACGAGCAGTTCCTCTTTCCGCGTGCCGGATTTCAGAATGTCGATGGCCGGGAACACGCGTTTATCCGCAATCTTACGATCAAGCACGACCTCGGAGTTACCCGTACCTTTGAATTCCTCGAAAATAACCTCGTCCATCCGGCTGCCTGTATCAATCAGCGCAGTCGCGATAATTGTAAGCGAACCGCCTTCTTCGATATTACGTGCCGCACCAAAGAAACGCTTTGGGCGTTGCAGGGCGTTCGCATCAACACCACCGGTCAAAACCTTGCCAGATGACGGGACAACAGTGTTAAATGCGCGGCCAAGTCTCGTGATGGAATCCAATAGGATCACGACATCACGTTTATGCTCAACAAGCCGTTTCGCTTTCTCGATAACCATTTCCGCGACCGCTACGTGTCGCGAAGCAGGTTCATCGAACGTGGAGGCTACAACCTCACCCTTAACACTACGCTGCATATCCGTGACTTCTTCGGGTCGCTCGTCCACCAATAGTACAATCAAGAAACATTCTGGGTGGTTCGCTGCAATAGACTTCGCAATATTCTGCAAAATCATGGTCTTACCAGTTCTAGGTGGCGCTACAACCAATGACCGCTGTCCTTTACCAATAGGCGCCACTAGATCAATAATCCGTGGAGTCTTGTCCTTGATGGTGGGATCTTCGATCTCCATCACCAGTCGTTCGTCCGGATAAAGCGGTGTGAGATTGTCAAAGTTGATTTTATGCTTCGACTTTTCCGGGTCTTCGAAATTGATTAGCGAAACGTTCACCAAGCCGAAATACTTTTCACCTTCGCCCGGTGCCTTGATAACGCCGTCGACAGTATCTCCGGTCCGAAGCGAGAATTTGCGGATTTGTTCTGGGCTAACGTATATATCTTCTGGCCCAGCCAAATAGTTTGCTGCTGGTGAGCGTAAGAACCCGAAACCGTCTTTTAGAACCTCGACCACCCCGTCACCGGAAATCTCGACGCCATCTTCGGCCATTTCCTTTAGGATCGCGAACATCATATCGCCCTTGCGCATAGATGATGCGTTCTCGATATCCAGATCCTCGGCAGTAGCCAACAAGTCCGCCGGAGTTTTAGCCTTCAATTCGGCTAAAGATAGTTTTTCGATTTCCATAAATTTACCATAGTTCTGCGTCCACACGGCAACCGCCATGCAAAGCTTTTCAATTGGGGAGCGCACATTTTGGGCGAGGACCGCCCGTGCTTGCAGTTACATATCGGTTTTTCCAACCAATTGTCAATTGGTGATCAAAATGGCTTTGGAATTACCATAAATACGATGATTAACATCAATACCGTCGGTATTTCGTTCGATATACGGTATGTGCGCCCGCTTCGCGTGTTTTCGTCCCGCTCAAATTCTTTACGTCGCGCTGACAGCCAGCCGTGAAATCCCGACATACTAATAACCATAGCCGCTTTCACCCAAGGCCAAACTGACGACCAGTCTACAATACCCGGAGTGAAAACAAGGCACAGACCAAATACCCATGTCGCTGTCATCGCTGGATTGATGATCGCCCGCAGCAGTTTACGCTCCATAACCTTGAAAATCTCGGACTGCTCGCTGCCAACGGGTGCGGTTTCTGCGTGATATACAAACAGCCGCGGCAAATAAAACATACCGGCCATCCATGATATCACCGACACAATGTGTAGGGACAATATCCATGGATAAGCTGATAATAGAAAGTCAGACACGCGGTTACCCTCTGATAACTTTCAACATTTTTTCAACATTGGCGGGATCGCCTTGTGGTGTAATTCCGTGTCCTAGGTTAAAAATATATGGTCCCTGACCAAGAATTTCCACCAGCCTCCTAGTTTCGCGTTCCAAAGACTCCCCACCAGTGATTAGCAACATTGGATCAAGGTTGCCTTGTACGGTAACTTTATTTTGCAGTACATCTCGTGCCCAATCTGCTGGTACGGACGTATCAATCGCAACACCATCAAAAACGCCAGCATCCGCGAACTTGATATATCCACCACCCGCACCGCGCGGAAAACCGATTACGGGCAGTCCCGGGAACCGGGCTTTCAGCTCTGTCGCGATCCTAATCGCTGGTTTCAATGCATATTCTTCAAAACAAGACCCGCCAAGCGCACCGGCCCAGCTATCAAACAATTTGATAACTTCCGCTCCCGCTTCGACCTGCTTCGCTAGATATTCAATCGTCGATTCTGTGATAAGATCAATAAGCTGCCCGAAACCGATCGGATCACGGTACATCCATTCACGCGCTGGCCCTTGATCAACTGTTCCTCGACCAGCAACCATATAGGTCGCAACCGTCCAAGGAGCCCCAGCAAAGCCGATCAACGTAGTTTCCTTGGGAAGTTCCCCTGAAAGACGCTTAACGGTCTCATAAACCGGTCCTAGAACATCATGAATGTCATCTTTGCCCTTTAGTTTACCCAAATCAGCCGCACAAGTTACCGGATTAAGCCGTGGTCCTTCACCTGTTTCAAACCAAAGATCCATTCCCAATGCCTGGGGTAGCAACAAAATATCGGCAAACAGGATCGCGCCATCAAACCCATATCGACGGATTGGTTGCATTGTAACTTCTGTAGCAAATTCCGGGTTATAGCATAGGTCTAAAAACCCACCTGCTGTGGCGCGTAACTCGCGATATTCTGGCAAATATCGTCCAGCTTGACGCATCATCCAAACAGGAGGCGTATTTAGCGTTTCCCCAGCTAGTGCGCGAAGCAAAGTTTTCTTTGGCGATCCGGTCATTTTGTTCTCCCTCTTATAATATAAATATTTAAGAGAAGTGGTGGTTGATAGTAGATAGTCTGAATAATGTGGATTACCGCGTTTAGATAGTTTTGCACAGGGTTATCCATAGCGACATCTGCGCCTATATGCGTTATTTTGTAAATTGTTTTGTGAAAAGCGCAGTTTTTATCCACAAGCGGCAAAATCTTCTGTCCCCAAGTATAAAAATGTGAATAGAAAATCAAATGGTGTGTAAAACTTTCATAAGAAAATTCTCCTGTGGACTAGATGGACTTCTCCATAAGTTACCCCCTAAATAATCCACAAGCAGATTTCGGAGCATCGCATTGTCGAAAACCTATCAAATAGTACTAATGTCAGACGCTACTGGCGAAACTGTTACTGCAGCGGCAGACGCGGTCGCTAGCCAGTTCGTCGCGATGCCGGTCGAAATCACTATGTACCCGTTTGTCCGAAGTATTGAGCGTGCGAAATCACTGGTATCTGACTTCGGAAGCGTAGATTTAGTTATTTATACGATTGTCAGTGCGGAAATCACCAAATTGATTGAGGCCGCAAGTCAGAAACTGGGCTTCAAGGCAATCTCCTTACTTGGTCCTGTTATGAAGGCGTTCGAAGATCTTGATGGACTTCAACCAACTGGCCAGCCTGGTAAACAGTACAAAGTTGATAAGGATTATCTGGAACGGGTATCCGCGATTGATTACGCTATCTCGCATGACGATGGTCTAAGTGCTGAATATCTGCGACAAGCCGATGTCATTCTCGTTGGAGTTAGCCGTACATCCAAGACACCGACGTGCATATATTTGGCTTATCAAGGAATTAGGGCGGCAAATGTACCACTGGTGCCAGATCAGGATATTCCCGATAG
>CALCGO010000135.1 GCA_937901055.1 uncultured Rhodobacterales bacterium | reverse complement strand
CGTTGGACAAGTCCTGACGCGAAATAAATACGTGCTCGTAGAGCGCCATATTAGTCACCTATATTTAGACGTGCTTCAAAATGCGGGAGATAACCCTCCGGCCCGCATACGAGAGGCCACGTGTTAATGGTTCTCGGAGGAATGGGGCCTTATACGCGCGTTGATGCGGATTGCAAGGGGTTACCCCTTCATTTTATACCTAAAGTCGCAGTGATCCGCACCTTCCATAATCGTCTGCGTGCGCGTCAATTCCATGTTTTCGGAATAGCCGGTACAGAACGCAGCATCGCGATTGCAAGAAAGTAGATGGCCGATTTCGCCCAATCCCATATCTTGGTACATTTTGGCGTATTCGCAGCGCGTAATGTTGTAATCTAGCCGGTCGGGGGCAGCGTGCAGGACCTCGCGTTCCAGCGCATTATCAGCATCCCACGCGCCGGAATGCTTGGCGAAATCCTCTAGGTCAGGTTCATGTCCAACAGCGGCGCGGTATTCAGCGCCTTGCTTGATCGCGGAACCGGCAACAGCTTCGCGCACGATGTCCTGCGCCTCAACTTTGGGCATTCTTTGGCACAAAACTTCGTAAAAGTCTCGAACCATCTCGGCTTCGATACGGCGTTTTTCCAGCATTGAACGAGTATTGGGCATAATGCCTCCTACATCTTTGGGGGTTGGCGGTCGCGCCAACGGCTGCGGATCAGCGCGGCGCGGGCTATATGGCGGGTGATACCGTGGGCGGGAATAAGTTGGGGGTTCGTCATGGGCAGGGCTGGGTCTTCGCCGCAGATCAATCCGGCCATCTCGCGGCCCACAGGAATCGTTAACGCCAGTCCACGACCGTTATATCCGGTAAAGCCCCAGTAGTTCGGGCCGAATTGATGGAAACGTGGATAGAAGTCTTGGGTGATGCCCACGTTGCCGGACCAGACATGCGTAAATTCCACTTTGCCAAGTTGTGGGAACGCTGTTTCCAACCGTTTTGCAACCGATTGCCGTAAGCGGGGTTTGGCGTTCATGCGGATCAGAAGCGAGCTGCCTGTCACCAGTCTATTCTGCGCGTCATATCGAAAATACCATAGGTCACCGCGTGTATCCGAAACGGCTTGTCGTCCGGGGATGACGGTTTCACGTTGTTTGTCTGTGAGGGGAGGGGTCGCCAGTTGCCAAGCAGTGATCGGCACAATGGATTGTTTGATAAGCGGCGCAACATCGTCCGTATAGGCGTTGGTGGCCAGAAGGATAGCATCAGCGTTCAACGTGCCATGTGGTGTCTTTATCTGCCAACCGTCGCCGTTGCGTGTCACGGACTGTGCAGGTGTGTTTTCGTAAACCTTAACACCAGCCGCCTCGCAAACCTGCGCCAAGCCCTGCACCAGTTTCAACGGATTCACATGACCACCCGTTGGATTCAACATGCCGCCACACCAATGCTTCGAGCCTAACAAGGCCTCCGCCTGCGACGCATCCAGCATTTCGGCGGGAGCGCCGAAGCGTTGCCAAGCTTTTACGCGCGACTCGCTTAATCGAACGTAGTCAACCGAGTGGCTGGGCTGGAACCATCCCGTCTGTTCGGCATCGCAATCAATCCT
>CALCGO010000134.1 GCA_937901055.1 uncultured Rhodobacterales bacterium | reverse complement strand
TTCTGGCAGACGCCCTGACGTCAACAAGATTTCGTTTAAGTGGCGCTGGCCATCGGACGATAGTGACAAGATTCGCGCTGATACAGGCAGGTCACGGCTCGCCACGTCAATCAGAGCCCCCCCCGTTACGCGCGTATCGACGGCAGCAACGCCTGCGATATCACGCAGCTGGCCGACGACGCGCTCTGGCGCGCGGACGACCGACGCAAAAACATCTGCAAACTGGTGGCGTTCATAATACGTGTCTCTTGTTTGGGTCAAAGAGGCTACAATTCCGGACATCATAACTTGCAAAGCCACCCCGATCCCAATGACGAGCATAATCGCCATAGCCTGTCCTTTGATACGCCAAAGGTCGCGAAACAGTTTGGCATGCAGCGGCTTCACCACTCGATCTCCTCTGCATCGACGGGGTGCCTGTTCAGGTGAACATCTCTGATCGCGCCATCTGCAAAGTTGATGACGCGGTCTGCCATCGCCGCGGTCGCAGCCGCATGGGTTATGATTAAAATCGTGGTGCCAAGCTTTTCGTTCACGTCCTGAAGAACACGCAAGACGGCGCGTCCCGTTGTACTATCCAGTGCTCCTGTTGGCTCATCGCAGAACAAGACTTCAGGTTGCTTTGCGATTGCCCGCGCGATTGCGACGCGTTGTTGCTCTCCTCCGGACAGTTGCGCCGGAAAATGATCAAGGCGCTTGCCCAAACCGACAAGATCCAGCGCTTCATCTGCACTTATCGGGTTATCCGCGATCTCCGTAACGAGTTCGACGTTTTCACGTGCTGTCAGGCTTGGCATGAGATTGTAGAACTGGAAGACAAAGCCGACATGTTTCCGACGGTAGGCCGTCAGCTGGCGGTCCGTCATTTTCGTCAAACATTGCTCGTCGAACCAAGCGTCACCTTCGCTGGCCCTGTCCAAGCCTCCCAAAATATTAAGTAGCGTCGACTTTCCACTTCCGGAAGGCCCCAGTAAAACGACGATTTCGCCGCGGCAGATCTCTAGATCAACCCCGCGTAGCGCATGGACCGCAGACCAACCCTCGCCATACGTCTTTGTCAGGCCTTCGGTACGAAATGCAACTTTGTTCTCTTTTTCATTGGTATCCAACATACCAACAATCATAGGGCAAGGGGCGACCTCTCTCCAATGATCGAGATCAATTGAGGTGCCCTAGTTTCCTAAACGCTTTGTTTGGCAATTTTGGAACCAAAGAGAGACGGATATGAACAAGGGAATTCGGTTTACGGACGAATTCAAGCGGGACGCTGTGGCGCAGGTCGTTGAGCGCGGATACGCGGTCAGCGAAGTGGCTGAACGGCTCGGGATTAGCACCAAATCACTTTACACTTGGAAGGCGCAGTACCGCATATAAGAGCTGAGTTTGTGGATCAGGCTACAGAGATCAAAATGTTGAAGCGGGAACCGGCGCGGATCACGGAAGAGCGCACCATCTTAAAAATGGGCGAGACCTTGTTCGCCATTGGTTCAAGGCATGTTCGATTATATCGAGATTTTCTACAACCCTACACGCAAGCACACCAACATCGGCATGCTGTCACCAGTTGACTATGAAACAGAACAGAAGAAAATGAACGAGGCGGGTGTCTAGGGAACTAGGGGCACCCTATGAATAAGGGCACTGCCTCCGGGAGGCAGCGATCCTGAAGATTTCCTTCCCCCCAAGCTAGCGCGGTTGTCGCCCATCTGCGGTGGTAAGGATCACTCCACTCGCTCACGCCGAAGGCGATCCTCTAGTGCGCCAAGGGCAGCGCGCAGTTGTTCGATCGCAGGCATGATTTTGTTGCTCTCACGAGGGGTTGTCATCTGCACCAATGTCTTTTCTGGCATGTTCCCGTATTCTGTCGCGATCATATCTTGATAGGTGTCAAAGTGTCTTTGAGCCGTAAGAAGGTGGCCGTTCTGTGCGGCATGTTGCATCTGCAATTCCCGAATATCTTCGCGGTAGGGTTCACGGGCGATGAGCTGACGGGCGCACTCAGTCAGCGTGATCGTGTCATTGATCGTTGCGGAAATTTGGGCACCTAGGTAAAGTGTATCACAGTGAAAGTTCTCGAACATAAAACGCTGCT
>CALCGO010000133.1 GCA_937901055.1 uncultured Rhodobacterales bacterium | reverse complement strand
TGCGGAAAAAGTTACCTTTTACCGAGAGTTTTCCATAATGAGGGTCGAGAAACCGTCGCGCTTGGCTTTGATCATATCTGCCAGTAACGTTGTCTCCATTCAAAAACGGATAGTTCATTATGAAAAGCGTAATTCCTTCTTTTCCAGAAGATGCGACGCTAGGCAGTGATCTGAATTAAACTCAATAGGGAGAAGCTTAAATGTCTATAAGTTCAATTCTCACCAAGCGAAGTGCACTTACGGCACTGCTGACCGCTTCGTTGGTAACGATTGCCGCGGGTAGCAACGCGGAAACCACAGCGGAAAAGATTGCACGTGCGATAACCGCAGCACCTGCTGACATTAGCGACAATGCTACAATCATGGATGTTGACCTGACCATATTGCGCGAGGGCACTAACGATTGGACCTGCTTGCCGGGAGTTTATATTTATTCTGGAAATAAAAATCCGATGTGTAATAACGACACTTGGATGAGATTTATGGCAGCCAACGCTGCTATCGAGGACTTCTCGACCGATACTGTAGGTATTTCCTACATGCTTGCAGGCGAATACGTCGGGGATAATGCCAACTCGATGGCGAATGTTCCGGATAATGGTGGTGTGTGGGTTCCGGACGGAGCGCAAATGATGATGGTGTTCCCGAGCATGGATACTGTTCCGAATCTTCCGCGTGATGAAAACGCGGGAGGGCCGTGGGTCATGTGGGCTAACACTCCCTATGCTCACGTCATGATACCAATCGTTCCAAAATAGGCACCGGATAAGTATCATCGATGCTGGGACAGACAGGTTGATCACTTGCCATGCATGCCCTTCCCTCGGTCGGTTTTATTTCCCGTTTTTACACCCGATGAAACGCTTCGGCTTCGGCGTTGTAATATTCGACACTACCGTCGCGGATGTTGTTCCAAAGCCCATGAAGGGCGAGGGTATCTTCTTCGACCGCTTTTTGGATGAACGGAAATGTCATCAGGTTTTCGAGGGCAACTAGTACCCCTTCTTTTTCCAAGGCAGTTTGGCGTTCTTGATGAGTGCCTTCCATGTCCTTGATCCGTTCGTATCCCGGGCGCAGAATATCCATCCAGCGACCAACGAAACTGGTGCCTTCTTCCAGTTCTGGTGCGTTGCCACAGCACATATCAAGGCAACCGGCTACGCCGCCACAATCGGAATGCCCGACGACCAGCAAATTGGCGACGTGCAGGTGTGTCACGGCGTACTCAATGGCCGCCGAGGTGCCGTGTGGTTCGGTATCTGGCGAATAGGGTGGCACGAGATTGGCAATATTGCGGTGGATGAAAAATTCGCCGGATTCGGCCCCGAAAATAGCCGTCACGTGCACGCGGCTGTCGCAGCATGAAATGATCATGGCGCGTGGGCGTTGGCCTTCGTCAGCCAATCGTGCGTACCATGCTTTGTTTTCCTGAAACTTCGTAGCGCGCCAACCGGCATAACGGGTGGCCAGATAGGACGGCAGAGGTTTAGCATTTTTCATCGACAGCTCCTTCTTTGTCGTCCCTTTTGCGGTTTTTTTACAGAATTTTCAAGGACTGGATGTTTGATAACCTTTTTTTCAGATATTCTGGTTATGTTCTTCAAAGCGAGAGAAGAGGGGAAAGATGAAATGGGACAAGTATACCAGATTTGCGCGGCGCAAGCCGTGGGTGTGGGCGTGGACTACGAGGTTATTAGCAACCTGAAAACTGCGGTTGGGGAAGCGCGGTATGAAGAACTAGCGGAACAGGCAGCGTTCAAGTTAGCGGATCAATTGGGGAGGCTGGAACGTGCGCTTCGTGAAGCGGATTTGACAATGTGTTATCGACACGCGCTGAACATTTGCGGTGTCGCCAGTCAGATGGGATTGATTGATGTTGCACGGGTAGCGTCGGACGTTATGACCTGTACGCGAGAAACCAATATGGAGGGGTTATCGGCGGTGATCGGGCGACTGAACCGCACCGCAGAGGCCTCTTTGTTCTCGGTTTTTGAACTGGAGGCGTAAGCGGCTCTTGCGGTTCTGGCATGGGCGGATAGTTTACAGGTAACTTTCTTGATTGGAGATACCCTGATGGCCGACCGTTTTGCTAGTAACGCGCAATCTGCACCCCCCATTCCTGTTCATGCTGTTGGCAAGGGCGAGGGCTATCCGGCGGATATTACCTCAAGCCAGCGAGATTGGTTGAAAGCAACTGGATTTTCAGGTGCATTGGGCGAAGTGGCGTTGTTACCGGATGGCGGATCGATTGCAGCGGTGCTGGTTGGCTGGGGAACAGACGCGACGCGGGCGCGTGGGCGCTTTCATTTGGCGATCGCTGCGCAAAAACTGCCTGAAGGCGTCTATCGGATTGCTTCGGGGATACCGGAAGCGGATTTGGAAAACGAGGCGCTTGGTTGGTTGATGTCAAACTACCGTTTCTCGAAGTATCGGGATGCGGGGGCGGTTAAGGCAATTCTGAGTGCACCCGACGGCATTGATGTAAAACGTGTCGAGGCGATGGCCGAGGGCGATGCATTGGCCCGTGATTTGATCAACACGCCAGCTTCGGACATGGGGCCGGATGCGCTGGAGGCGGCGTTTCAAGCGTTGGGCGACGAGCACGGGGCGGAGGTTTCGGTAATCAAAGGCGATGCGTTGCTGGCAGAAAATCTACCGTTGATACACGCGGTTGGTCGGGCCTCGGATCAGGAACCACGATTGCTTGACATGCGTTGGGGTGACCTCGGCGCGCCAACAGTGACGCTTGTGGGCAAGGGGGTTTGCTTTGATACGGGCGGGCTGAATATTAAGCCCGGGGCCTCGATGGGGTTGATGAAAAAGGACATGGGCGGCAGCGCGAATGTGATGGCGTTGGCGCATATGGTCATGGCACTGAAGCTGCCAGTGCGCCTTCGCGTGCTGGTTCCGGCGGTCGAAAACTCGATTTCAGCCGGGGCGTTTAGGCCGCAGGATATATTGAACAGCCGTAAAGGTTTGACGGTTGAGGTGAATAATACCGACGCCGAAGGGCGATTGGTTCTGGCTGACGCATTGGCTGTCGCGGATGAGGAAACACCGGATTTACTGCTGTGTCTGGCGACGTTAACGGGTGCGGCGCGCGTGGCTTTGGGGCCGGATTTGCCACCATTTTATACGGATAACGAAGCGTTGGCGGATGATATTCGTCTGGCGGCTGATAAATCGGCTGACCCGTTGTGGCGTATGCCGTTCTGGGATCCTTACGAGGGTAATCTTGAGCCGGGAATTGCGGATTTGGACAATGCACCTGCGGGGGGCATGGCCGGATCAATCAACGCGGCGTTGTTCTTGCGACGGTTCGTAGAGAATACCACGGGGTTTGCACATTTTGACATATATGGTTGGACGCCTGTGGCGAAACCTGCGCGCTCCAAAGGGGGCGCGTGCCAGTCGGCGCGGGCGTTGTTGGCGGTTATCGAAAAGCAGGTGAGGTGATGGATACGCGACGTATACCGGTTCGTCATGATCTGGCGGCTGAACATTTGCGGGGGCAAGTGGACGTTAAGAAATTCGTTGAAGGCAAGCCGATGGTGGTGGGTGCATCGATTATTAATCTGGTGCGAAACGCAGATCCGGATACCAATTTGGCGACGCAGCTTTTGTACGGTGAGGGGTTTACGGTTTACGATGAGATCACCGACATGGGCTTGGCTTGGGGGCAATCGGAGCGCGATGGGTATGTGGGATATGTGCCTTCAGCCGGGCTGATTGAACCGTTGCAGGGCCGATTGGATACTGTTTCCGCCCTGTCAGCGTTGATCTTTGCCGAACCGGATTTCAAGTCGCAGTTGTTGGGGTCTTATTCGCTTGGTTGTCGTGTCGCTGTTGAGGGCGAAGAAAACGGATATGCCCGTTTGGGGGCGGGGATATATACGCCGATGGTGAATTTCGCCCCCATCACGGAAGATTTTGTTGAGGTGGCGGAGAAGTTCATCGGTTCGCCGTATCTTTGGGGCGGGCGCAGCTATTTCGGATTGGATTGCTCGGGATTAGTGCAGCTTGCGTTACAGGCGGTCGGGGTCGATGCGCCAAGGGATGCAGATATGCAAGAAGCCGAAGTGGGGACATCGGTTGAACGGCCTGAAAAGCGCGGTGATTTGGTGTTTTGGGACGGACATGTAGGGATCATGCAGGATGGTGAAAACCTGTTGCATGCAAACATACACCACATGGCCGTTGTGTCCGAACCGCTGGTTGACGTTACCGCGCGGGCCGATGGGGAAATTACCGGAGTGCGTCGGGTTTAGCCGTTTTCTTGCAACACCTGACCAGCCAAATACAGTGAGCCACAAATCAGGATACGGGCGGTCGCGTCTTTGGATGTGATCATATTGATGGCCTCTTCAACGGATTCCGCTTCGTCGGATTTAATGCCGATGGACCTCGCTGCTGCGACGGTTTGCGAGGCTTCCAGCGTGGCGGCTTCGCCGTCAATCGACACACCGTACAGGCTTTCGGATATCTCCGCTAGCGGGGCGAGGTAGCCCGTGATGTCTTTTGTGTTTAGCATGCCGCATATCAAATATGTCGGGCGGTCGGGCAACCTTTGCAAAGCTTCGACCAGCGCGTGGCCTGCGGCGGGATTGTGGCCGCCATCAAGCCAGAGTTCGGCTTTTCCGGCCGCTAGGACGAGAGGGCCAAGGCGTAGGCGTTGTAGTCGAGCGGGCCATTGAGCGGTTGTTATCGCGGCCTCGCAGGCGGCTTCGTTTTTACCCAAAGCGCGCAGGGCGGCGATGGCGGCGCCCGCGTTTTGGACTTGATGTGCGCCGATCAGGTTGGGTAACGGCAAGTCTAGTAAGCCGTTTTCGTCTTGATAGACCAGCCGTCCGTTTTCTTCCCAGACATGCCAGTGTTGGCCATGAACCAGCAGCGAGGCACCGACTTCGGCGGCTTTCGCCTCGATCACTTCTAGGGCCGCGTCTTCCTGTGGGCCGACGACGCAATAGACGCCGCGTTTCAGGATTCCGGCTTTCTCGGCGGCGATTTCTTCGATTGTCTCGCCCAAGTATTGGGTGTGGTCGATGCTGACAGGCGTGATTACGCAAAGGCGCGGGACTTCGACCATGTTGGTGGCATCTAGGCGGCCACCAAGGCCGGTTTCCAGCAAAGTGTATTCGGCATCGGTGCGCGAAAAGGCTAGTAGGGCGGCACAAGTCGTGATTTCGAAATAGGTGATGGTGATGCCATCATTAGCCACGACGCATTCGTCCAAAATTTCGGTCAGCGCTTCCTCGGTGATCAATTCGCCCGCCAGCCGGATACGCTCGTGAAAACGGGCGAGATGGGGGGACGTGTAGGCGTGGACGCGGTCATTGTCGGCCTCTAGACCCGCGCGGATCATGGCTTGGGTGGAGCCTTTGCCGTTGGTGCCCGCGAGGTGAATCACGGGTGGCAAGTGTTTTTCAGGATTTCCCAGCGCGTCAAGCAGGCGGACCATGCGATCCAGTGTCAGGTCAATGATCTTGGGGTGGAGCGACATCATTCGCTCCAGAATAATGTCGCTGTCACTCATTTGGCGGCTTTTGCTTCTTTAGCAGGCGCATCTGGCGCGGGTAGGTCACCGTGCACTTGCGGCGTTTTCTTCATCAGCATCCGGATGATGGTTATCAATTCGTTCCGCATGTCTTTGCGATGAACAACGCGGTCGAGGATGCCGTGATCCAGAAGGTATTCGGCACGTTGGAATTCTTCGGGCAGTTTTTCGCGGATTGTTTGTTCAATAACCCGTGCACCGGCGAAGCCGATCAGTGCGTTTGGTTCGGCAATATGGACATCGCCCAGCATCGCGTAGGACGCCGTGACGCCACCGGTTGTCGGGTGGGTTAGAACCACGATGTAAGGCAGATCCGCCTCTTTCAGCATTTGCACAGCGACGGTGGAACGCGGCATTTGCATCAGGGCCATGATGCCTTCTTGCATGCGCGCGCCACCCGCGGCGGAAAACAGCACGAGCGGGGCGTTTATTTGTACCGCGCGTTCTGCAGCGGCAATGATCGCGTTGCCAACGTGCATGCCCATGGAGCCACCCATGAACGAGAAGTTTTGACCAGCGCACACGACCTTCATGCGGCCCATGTCGCCTTCGACCACCAGCATTGCGTCATGCTCGCTGGTTTTCTTGCGGGCATCGCGGATGCGGTCAGGGTATTTTTTCTGGTCTTTGAATTGTAGTGGATCGGCAGGTGGTTCAGGAACGTCCACCTCGGCGAACAGGCCGCCGTCGTACATGGTTTCAAAACGCGCACGGGGCGTGATGTGCATGTGGTGCTTGCACGATGGGCAGGTGTTAAGGGCCTCGGACAGTTCGCGGTGGAACAACATGGTTCCGCATTCAGGGCATTTGGTCCACAGGTTATCCGGCGTCTCCCGACGGGAAAAAATCGAGTTGATTTTTGGACGGACGTAGTTTGAAATCCAGTTCATGTGCCAATCGGCCCCTTTTGCTGCTCTTTAGCCTAATTAATCTGCTGTTAACGGGATTGCAACGTCAGAGCCGTCTGCGGCGCATGATTAACATGAAAATTCCGTAGCCAACCAGCATCGAGGCCAGCGAGATCAGCATGGCGGATTTCATCTGTTCGCTTTGCATGTCCACACTATAGAGATAGAAGCTCATCCCGCTGAGTTGACCGGGGGAATTCATGAACAACATCACCACAAGGTTGTTGGCGAAGTGCAGGCCCATGGCGGGGGATAGGGAGCCGAAGCGGGCGGTTATATCTGCGAGGATTAGACCCATCAGCGTGGTGATCGCTACGATAATCCACGCGTTGCCGCCAAACAGGATGGGGTTGAAATGGGCAAGGCCGAACAGGACGGAGGGCAGCACCCACCAAGCCCACCGGCTTTTGAAGCGCGCGGCCAATTGCTGTTGTAAATACCCGCGGAACACCATTTCTTCGGCTGTCGTTTGCAAAAACAACAGGCACAAGGCAGGGGCGAGCCACGTTAACCATTTTATCAACGGCATTTGCTGAAGCAGCTCGGTTGTCAGTACGGTTGTTGTGGCGTCGATTGCTGCAAGTATCAAGATTATCGCAGCGGCACCGCGCCATAAACGCCAGTTGATCGTGCCCGTCGGGCCAAGCAAGGAGCGCAAGGGGCGTTTGTGCAAGAACCGCAGGACCAGCCAGAGGGCAGGGATCATCGTGGCGATCAGGGCCAACATTGCAAAGGTTGCAAAAATAGTTCGGCCTTCTTCGACCTCATACATCAAGCTAGTGCCAAGACCCGGCTCGATAAACTCGCCCAAAAACGCGGTACCGATGCCCAGCAATACGGTTGTCAGGAAGAATATTGTGAAGACCAGCACCAGTCCCAGAACGGTGCGCCATATCTGGGAACGGTCTTGTGCGGGTGCAAAATAGGCCCGAAAGGCGGGGGACAGGTGGGGAAACATTGGGGGCTCCGAACAAAAGTTGGAGGGTAACCTTGGAAAAACCGCTCGGCAATACTTGAGATTCTTCGCGCCAGTCCCTATTGCTGGTTTTAACGACATAATCCCAACAGGAGTTGCCCGAAATGAATTCCGGACCTATCGATAAATCCAACCTTCCCAGCCGCCATGTAACCGAGGGGCCAGAGCGCGCTCCGCATCGGTCATATCTCTATGCGATGGGCCTGTCGGAAACGGAAATCCACCAGCCACTAGTTGGTGTTGCAACATGTTGGAACGAGGCGGCGCCGTGTAATATCGCGCTTAACCGTCAGGCGCAGTCAGTTAAGGCTGGCGTAGGTTGCCAAGGGTACACCGCGCGAATTTACGACGATCACCGTGACCGATGGTATCGCGATGGGGCATGAAGGTATGCGTTCGTCTTTGGTTAGTCGCGAGGCGATTGCCGACACGGTTGAGTTGACCATGCGGGGGCATTGTTACGATGCGCTTGTTGGCTTGGCTGGTTGCGATAAATCCTTGCCAGGCATGATGATGTCGATGCTGCGCCTAAACGTGCCGTCTGTGTTCTTGTATGGTGGTTCCATCCTGCCGGGTCGTTTTGAGGGCCGTGATGTAACGGTTCAGGATGTGTTCGAGGCTGTGGGTCAACATCAGGCTGGCAATATGTCGACTGAGGATTTGATGCGTTTGGAATCTGTGGCTTGTCCATCTGCTGGTGCATGTGGTGGCCAGTTTACCGCCAACACAATGGCGTCGGTTTCCGAGGCGATTGGCTTGGCGCTGTTCCAGTCCGCTGGCGCACCTGCACCGTATGAGAGCCGTGACGCTTTTGGCGAAGCATCTGGCGAAGCGGTGATGAACTTGCTGAAGCTCAACATTCGCCCACGCGATATCGTTACGCGCAAGGCGCTTGAAAATGCGGCGCGGATTGTCGCGTGTACGGGTGGCTCGACCAACGCGGGGCTGCATTTGCCTGCGATGGCGCATGAGGCAGGTATTGATTTTAGTCTTGAGGATGTTTGTGACATCTTCCGCGACACGCCGTACTTCGTAGACCTGAAACCGGGCGGGCAATATGTGGCCAAGGACTTGTTCGAAGCTGGCGGTATTCCGATTGTCATGCGTGAACTTGGCAAAGCTGGATTGTTGCACGAAGAATGTATGACGGTTTCCGGGCGCACGATTGGTGAAGAAGTGGACCGCGTTACTGGCGAGGCTGACGGCAAGGTTATTTATCCTGTTGAAACGCCGATCTCTAAAACGGGTGGTGTTGTCGGGCTGAAGGGCAATCTTGCGCCTGACGGGGCGATTGTGAAAATCGCTGGTATGACCGAAGAAGAAACAGTGTTTACGGGTCCTGCGCATGTGTTTGAGTGCGAAGAAGAAGCGTTCGAAGCCGTGCAGAAACGTACATATAAAGAAGGCGAAGTTCTGGTTATTCGGAACGAGGGTCCATCAGGTGGCCCGGGTATGCGGGAGATGTTGGCGACAACAGCAGCGCTTTCCGGTCAAGGTATGGGCAAGAAAGTTGCGCTTATCACGGACGGCCGTTTCTCGGGTGCTACGCGTGGGTTCTGTGTGGGCCATGTTGGGCCGGAGGCTGCACATTGCGGCCCGATCGCCTTGGTCAAAAACGGTGACATGATTACGCTAGATGCGCACAAGGGCGAGATTTCCATTGATGTTTCAGACGAAGAAATGGCGAAACGTAAAGCTGAATGGAAAGGCCCGCGTGACACGATTTATGCAACTGGTGCGTTGTGGAAATATGCCCAACAAGTTGGCCCAACCAAACAAGGTGCGGTGACGCATCCGGGCGCCAAGATGGAAAAACACATCTATGCGGACCTTTAAGTTCCTGACTAAAGGGGCGGCTTTGGTCGCCCTTTGTGTTGTGGTCGCTTGCACGGGTGTGCAGGATTCTGCGACTGGCCCGACACCAATACCCAAAGCAGTGCGGGTGACGGCGGGGGATGTGGCGATTGTGGTCGCCTCGCCCGACGGGTTTTGTATTGACCGTGCCACGATTACCGAAAACACAAAAGGCGCGTTTATGTTCCTGAGTGACTGTCGGGTCGTTGCTGCCACAGGCAAAGCGGGACGCTTGCCTATCTCCGCGATTTTGACTGCGAGTATTTCCCCGACGGGATTGGCTGGAAGAGAGAATGGGTTGAAACCCGCGCTTGGCACTTTGGGGCAGTTCTTGGCCACGCCGGTCGGGGTGTTTACGCTGGGCAAAAGCCATGTTGATGGTGCCACCAGTATCCTTCAAACCAAGCAAACGGATACAGCTTTGTACCTGCTGGTCGAGGATAAAGGGTTCAGCGACGATGCGGGTGTTTCCAACCGTTATTGGCGGGCATTTACCGAGGTGAACGGGCGGCTGGTTGCCTTATCCGTGACCGGTTATTCTGATTCCGATCGCGAGGAAAAACGCAGCTTGCGGATCATTCGTGCGTTTGTGCAAGCTATAGTCGATGCGAACGCGGCAACATTGTGAGTCTTTTTGGAAAGTCTAAGGCTGCGCCCGTTTTGCCTATGATTGATGTGCCAGACGGCTTCCACGTTCCGCCTAAAACACAGTGGGCGTTCACGCCAAGTTTGCAAAGCGGAATTACGCAGCACGGCATTTCCGGCAATATCCTGACGGGAACCATGCTTGGCACGCATGTGACGCTACATCATGGCGGGGACGGTGCGCAGTTTGCAATCGAGCAAACAGATGATTACGGCGCTGGGCTGGTCTTCGATTTTGGAGATTTCGCGAGCGATTTTTTCTCGTTGGCGTTTGAAATTCCGCTTGAGGGCGTGCGGGATTTGGGCCGTCAGGATTTGCTGCGATTTATCTTGCGCACGCAAGTGACGGAACCGTTCGAGGCTTATGCGCGCCTGAACCTGTGTTATGGTCCCAACACAGAACAAATCGTGCGGATGATCAATATCGGTGCGGGCGAAAGCTTTGCGGAGTTCGATATTTTCTACACAGAGTATGAACAAAAGCGCGCTGCGAGCGCATGGATCGACCTGATCATCAATGATCCGTCGCATAAGCGCATCACGCTGGAAGAGGCAATTATTTTGCGTCGGGCGCGGGCTAGCCTGTAGGTTCCGGGTTGATTGGTGGATTCGGGCGGATTACCGTTCGGGAAGAATTAAATTTTACGAGGCAAAGTTATGAAATTTTCATTTGGTAAATCGGTTTTTCTACTGTCAGTTCTGGCCAGTCCGGTGTTGGCGCAATCAGCGCCCTGTGGCGGTTCTTTTTCGAGTTTTCTAAGTGGTGTGCGATCCGAGGCATTGGCCGCAGGATATTCGCAACGGGCCACGGATAGAGTGGTGAACGCGGCGCGACCTGACCCTAAGGTATTGTCGAGGGATCGCGCGCAGGGCGTTTTCAAGCAGACGTTTCTGGAATTTTCGCAACGCTCCATCAGCAGTTATCGGATGTCGCATGGCGCAAAAAACATGGATCGTTATGCGTCTGTATTTGATCGTGCGCGGCGAGAATTTGGCGTTCCGGCAGAGGTGATTACAGCCTTTTGGGCGTTGGAGACGGACTACGGCGCCGTTCAAGGGGATTTCAACACGGTGAACGCGCTGGCAACATTGGCGCATGATTGCCGCCGCCCGCATTTGTTCCGCCCGCAGCTTTTGGCTGCTATCGAAATGGTGGAAAATGGTGATCTTGATCCGGCGACCACGACTGGTGCTTGGGCAGGGGAAATCGGGCAGGTGCAAATGCTGCCCGAAGACATCGTGACCAAGGGTGTGGACGGTGACGGAGACGGGCATGTGCGCCTGAAAACCAGCTCAGCTGATGCGATTTTGACTGCGGCGAACCTGATTAACTCGCTTGGATGGCACGCGGGTGAGCCGTGGTTGATTGAGGTGACGGCGACGGGCAATACGCAGTGGGGCAAGTCTGGGCTGGACACGAAACTACGGGTTTCGGAATGGGAGGCCATGGGCTTGCGGGCGCGAAATGGCAATATGCCGGCGGGCCGATCAGAGGCGTCATTGCTGGCACCTCAAGGGCGGAACGGGCCGAAGTTTTTGGCGTTCCGCAATTTCGACGTCTATCTGGAATGGAATCAGTCGTTCATTTATTCGACAACGGCGGCGTATCTGGCGACCCGCTTGGGCGGGGCGCAACGATATGATGCCGGCACGCCAGATCAGGGATTGAACGACGCGCAGATGAAGCAATTACAGCAAATATTGGCAGCACGCGGGTTTGATGTCGGTAAGGTTGACGGTATCTTGGGGGCACGGACGCGCAATGCTGTTCAAGCTGAACAAGCCCGCATGGGTCTGTCAGCAGATGCATGGCCAACGCCGGAATTCTTAGCGCGGTATTAAGGCAGCGCGGCGTATTTCGCCCGTTCACGTTCCAGTTGGCGGATGCTTTTTTGCAGGTCAATGATCTTCGACAGATAGAAGTTCTGCAGCTGGATTTGTTCGGGTGTCAGATCGCCGATGAAGTCTGTCATGAGGATTAGCTCGATGTCGTCTACCTCATTTTCAAGCGCGTCGATTTCACGGTTGATTTCGTAATACCGCAGCCCGAAGAAGTTCGCGAGCCGCAATTCACGGACTTGGGTTGGCGAGCAAACGTTGTTCAATTCATTGCCACGACGCCCGACTGAGTAGGCGTTGTCAGCTGTGCAATACTGCTTCAGCCCTTCGATGCGGCCCCGTAACCACACGGCGGTGTTGGGTGCGATGCCGTATTCACCACACGCTTCACGGTGTTCTGCGATGTAGGTTTCCGCGCGGCCCCGGACGCCGTCGTTGTATCCGATGGATTCCCAATCGCCGGTCCTGCAAGCCTCTTCGTTCAGGCTGGCGCAGGACATCAGTAAAACTATGGGCGAAATGGCGAGGAATTTCATGAACATATCGGGGTCCTAATTTTTGTTTATCGATTCAGCATATATCACGTTATTCCATGTGGGTAGGTCACATTTTGGTTTTAGCTTCACGTGAACGCTGCTATCGTGGCGATACAGAATACGAGGGAATACGAGGAATATACGTTTGTTTTCAACGGTATCATGGCGAGCGACTGGATGGATACTGATTGGTGCAATCGGCGTATTTTCGCTGCTGTTTCTTGTTGTTCCTGAAATAGACCTTTGGGCCTCGGCTTTGTTCTTCGACGGCGTGGACGGGTTCTCTCATGTTGGTAATCCGGTATTCGGGGTTATTCGAAAAGTATTTATGTATGGCCTGAGCTTGGTCGCAGTGCTGACATTCGGCATGTTTATCCGCAGCCTTTCGATAGGAAAACGTCGTGCGGTCCCTCTGGATGTCTGGTGGTTCATGGTCGCCAGTTTCATGGTCGGGCCGATAGGGCTCGTGAACGGTATCCTTAAGACATTTTGGGGGCGTGCCCGGCCTGCGGATATCACCTATTTCGGGGGAGATAAGCTTTTCACGCCGCCGATGGTGATCGCCGATCAGTGCGAAACGAATTGTTCGTTCGTATCAGGCGAAGGAAGTGCGATCGCGACGGCCATTATCGTGCTGGCGATTGTGCTTTGGGCGAACATGACAGCAATGTGGCGTGCGATCAGTCTTTATGTGGTGCTGCCGATGTCACTGTTCGGTGTCGCGTTGCGGATCATAACTGGGCGGCATTTTCTAAGCGATACGGTTTTCGCCGCGCTTTATTGCGCGCTGATTATCTGGTTTTTTTACCGGGTTTTCAAAATGGCCGAACATCGCCGCGATCTGACTTGGACCAACTTCAAAAAAGACATCTCAAAGGCATAAGGCGCGCACGAAGGCGCGGTCACCGGGGTTGTATATCTGGGTCGCGGCTGTTTCGGGTGGCATCCAGAGGGCGGTGTGGCCGGGTTCCAATGGTTCGGACTTCTGGATAATGGCGCGACATTCGAAGATGTGGCAAACTTTTCGGGCGTGCAAATCATATTCCGGCATATATGTGTAATACATGAAGGCGCCGAGTTTGCGTTCAACCGTAATCGTCCAGCCGGTTTCCTCGAAAGCTTCGCGGTGAAGCGCGGTTGTTGCGTTTTCGCCTTGGTCGATGCCGCCACCGGGCAGCTGGAATTCGTTAAAAGGCGCACTTTGGTGTGTGATCAGCAGATCACGCCCGCGCCGGATGATGCCATAAGCACCGGGGCGGTTGGTGTAGGGGATGCCGTGAACGGGAGGCTTGCCAAATCTTCTCATGCACATTGGTAGACCATGTTTCAAATTAAATTGCACGTCGCATTTGCACTTGGGTGCCGGAACGCATACTTAGCGTCGCAGTATCGACAAAAGGACAATCGCCATGACAACCGCCAATCAAATCATCTGGGACGACACGGTTCTACCGTTTCAATTGGATAACGCCGATGTGCGCGGCCGCGTGGCGCGTCTTGACGGCGCCTTGGGCGAGATATTGGGGCAACATAGCTACCCGACCGCCGTCGCAGCCTTGGTCGCCGAGACCGTTTTGCTGACCGCCATGATCGGCCAAACCATTGGTTTGCGGTGGAAGTTGTCGTTGCAAATTCGTGGTGACGGGCCGGTTCGCCTTATAGCAACGGATTATTACGCGGCGGAAAAGGATGGGGAGCCCGCCAAAATCCGCGCCTATGCCAGTTTTGATGAAGAACGTTTGGCGGACTCCCAAGGCACGCCGTTTGAAAGCATGGGTAAGGGCATGTTTGCGGTTCTGATTGACCAAGGTGCGGGTATGCAGCCCTATCAAGGGATAACGCCGCTGGCCGGTGGCTCGCTCGCCGCCTGTGCGGAAACGTATTTTGCACAGTCCGAACAACTGCCGACCAAATTCTCGATTGCTGTCGGGGAGGCATCTGCGCCGGGTGAAGAGGCCGCGTGGCGTGGCGGTGCGGTGATGATTCAGCACATGCCGAAGGCCTCGCCTTACGCCAAAGATGCGCCGAGCGGTGATGACGGTTTGCTGGCTGGGCAAGATTTGGTTGACGGTGATGATGCCGAAAACTGGAACCGTGTTTCGATCTTGTTGGATACGGTTGAAGTGACCGAGTTGGTTGGTCCGCACGTATCACCCGACACGTTGCTCGTGCGATTGTTCCACGAGGAAGAGCCACGTATTTTTGATGCACAGCCGGTGAAGTTTGGCTGTACATGTGGACCCGAAAAGGTTGAGCAAGCTATGTCGATTTATTCGGCCAAAGACATTGGACATATGACCAACGATGAGGGCAAAGTGACGGCAGATTGTCAGTTCTGCGGTGCGCACTACGAGTTTGAACCGGAGACATTGGGTAAGGACGCCAAGCGTTAACTATTGGTTAATGTGGCGGCTTAGCTCAAAGTCGCGTTAGGGTGCAGTGTTTCATAATATCTTCGGTCATGCTGCGGATGCACAAGTTGGATGCGGACGTCTGTACCGCCGAGGATGCCGCCGCGGTTGCCAACAATCCAGCGTCTTCAAGCGATTTGGATTGTGAAAGGGCAAGCGTCAACGCACCGACCAGACTATCGCCTGCCCCAACAGCGCTGAGCACAGATGTTTTGGGCGGGCGAACATGGAAACGCTCGTTCTTAGAGGCAAATACCGAACCGTCTGGGCCGCGCGCCATAACCACCACCTCGGCGATATTGTCATGCACCAGCTTTTGCGCGAAATCGACCATATCTGTCGGCGTTTCGAAAGGTTGACCTGCCAGTCCTTCGGCCTCTAATCGGTCCATCCGCAAGACGGCGTAGGGCCGAACGGCGGATTCCACTGACGTTAGCAATGTTTCTTCAGAGGTATCCAGAACCATCCGCGCGTTCTTGCGTTTTAGTGCGGAGTTTAGCTCGATATAAAAACTGTCCGAAACGCCCGGTGGCAGGCTGCCGCTTGCAACCACCAACGCGCCTTCTTCGACATGCACCATAATACTTTCCAACAATCGGGTAACTTGCCGTTCAGTCCAGATTGGGCCGGGCAAAACGAGACGCAATTGCTTACCTGACGATTCCTCGAAAATGCTTAGGCTTTGGCGTGTGTGCCCATTGGTTTCGTAGCGGATCGGGTCGATGTTATGTTTGCGAAGCTGTTTGACAAGTAATTCGCCCAGAACACCCGCCGTGGCGACGAATGCTTCGGATTGGCCACCAAGTATGTTGATGGCGCGCGAAACGTTAACACCGCCACCGCCTGGATCAATTTGGCCACCGTCGCAACGAAGTTTCGGACCTATGACGATCTCGTCAACCGAACCCGAAATGTCGAGTGCGGGATTAAGCGTTATGGTTAGAATAGAGATCGGGATTCTCCACGTTACAGGGTGATAAGGTATGCTACGCTACCACCCTGTCTCTGATTGTGTCTAGACGCTCATGCAGACGTACTTCATTTCAAGGAAATCCTCGACACCGTGATGCGATCCTTCGCGGCCTTGGCCGGATTGTTTGATGCCGCCAAACGGTGCAACCTCGGTGGAGATGATGCCTGTGTTAACGCCAACGATACCGTATTCGAGCTCTTCGGCCACGCGCCAGACGCGGGACAGGTTGTTGGCGTAGAAGTACGCGGCGAGGCCAAAGATCGTATCGTTGGCCTGCTGGATCACGTCGTCTTCGTCTTTGAAGGCGAACAGTGGTGCAACGGGGCCAAATGTTTCGTCGTTGGCGACCTGCATTTCGCGTGTCACACCCGTCAGAATGGTGGGTTCAAAGAACGTGCCACCCAGTTCATGGCGATGCCCGCCCGCCACGACTTTGGCGCCTTTGGCTGTAGCGTCAGCAATGTGCTGTTCGACTTTGGATACGGCTGCCTGAGTAATCAGCGGGCCGGTGGTAATACCTTCGTCAAACCCGTCGCCTACGTTCATTTTTGCCACGGCTGCAGCCAATTTTTCGGCGAATGCATCATACACGCCTTCTTGAACGTAAATCCTGTTGGCGCAGACGCATGTTTGGCCGTTATTGCGGTATTTGGAGATCATCGCGCCTTCGACCGCGTCATCCAGATCCGCGTCATCGAATACGATGAATGGCGCGTTACCACCAAGTTCCATCGACATTTTCATCACCTGATCCGCCCCTTGGCGCAACAAGATACGACCAACTTGGGTGGAACCTGTGAAGGTTAATTTACGAACTTTCGGGTTGGAAGTGAACTCTTTCCCGATGTCGGCACTACGGTTGGTGGTAACGACGGAAAACACGCCAGCAGGAATACCAGCACGTTCGGCCAGCACTGCCATGGCGAGGGCGGAAAGTGGCGTGTCTTCGGCAGGTTTAGATACAAAGGTACAACCCACGGCCAATGCAGGGGCGACTTTGCGAGCGATCATCGCGTTCGGGAAGTTCCACGGCGTGATGGAGGTCACGACACCGATCGGTTGCTTCAGTACCATGATGCGTTTGTCTTCTTGGTGGCCCGGAATGGTTTCACCGTAGATGCGCTTTGCCTCTTCCGAGAACCATTCGATGAACGACGCGCCGTACATGATTTCGCCCTTGGCTTCCGCGAACGGTTTGCCCATTTCGGCGGTCAAAATCATGCCAAGATCATCTGCATTTGCGATCATCAGGTCGTACCATTTGCGCAAAACGGCTGCGCGATCTTTACCTGTGCGCTTGGCCCAAGCTTTTTGGGTGTCGTAGGCGGCGTCGATGGCACGAGCCGTTTCGGCTGCCGTCATGTTGGGAACCGTGCAGATCACGTCACCGCGGGCAGGGTTGATGACGTCGAATGTCTCGCCACTGTCGGCGTTAACCCATTCGCCATTGATATACGCTTGAGTGCGTAGGAGGGATGGGTCGTTGAGTTTTGAACTTAGGTCGGTTGCGTCTAACATTTTGGGAGTCCTTGGATTTGGCACAGCGATGCTGTTGCGTCAGATTGTTGACGCGAGGGAAGCATATTCGAGCAGGGCCTACAAGACCTGTAATGCCGAGATTTTAGCCAAATATCATTACGGCGAACGCGACAGCTACAATGGCCAAAAGGCCGGACGTGCGGCCTACTGCATCAAAATAGGAGGGTGGCGGTACACCTGCCTTCGCCGACTTTTTTGCGACAAACATCAAGAACAAACTGATTGCGAGCATCGCTGCTGCGACGAGCAGTTTTATGTAGAACAATCCACCTAGCAACCCAGTGTCCACGTTCTGCGTCAGTATCAAACCGGTGATCCACAGCAAGCTGATGCCTGAAAGTCCGAACAGCCCGAAAATGGGCTTGATAGCCTTGATGGTGTCGGACGGCGGACCACCGCCTGTACGTTTATGTGCGATGGCTGCGGCTAGACCGCCAAGACCGGCTCCGGCACCTAGCATCAGGCCAAAGAAGTGGAAAAACTTTACGATTTCCATAATTACTATCCCCTCGTTTTTTGTTTAGAGGGGCAGGATACCACAAATGGTCGGGTTCTCGAAGAATCTAGATTTGTCGACCTTGCATTAACCGCGGCAAATCTCCGTTTAGGCCTGCCGCCTCGCGTATCAGTTTTCGCCGCGCCGCAGGGATGGCGTTTACGGCGCCCATGCCTAGGTCGCGACCCAAGCGGACCAACGGGTTGTCGTTGGAGAATATACGGTTGATTGTATCGGTTGAGGCGACCAGCGTTGTTGTGTCCACGCGCCGCCATTTTGCGTAAGCGTCCAATACCACCGATGATCCGATGTCCTCGCCATGTCGGGCAGCCGTGATCAAGGTTTCGGCCAATGCGGCCACGTCGCGCAGGCCAAGGTTCAGGCCTTGTCCGGCGATGTAATGAACACCGTGTGCTGCATCGCCTGCTAGGGCCACGCGCTCGGCGGTGAAAGATTGGGCCAACGTCAAATCCAGCGGATAGGCGAAACGGGTGCCAGTCAGGGTGATCTTACCAAGGAAATCCCCGAACCGAGGGTGGAGTTCTTTGAGGTAGTCTTCATCCGACATGGCCGCAATGGTTTCGGCGCGCTCGGTGGTTTCGGTCCAAACGATGGATGAACGGTTGCCGGGCAACGGAAGGATTGCAAGCGGGCCGGGTGGCATAAAGAATTGGTGTGCGACCCCGTTGTGAGGCAGCTCGTGACTGATCGCGCAGACCAGTCCGGTTTGGTGGTACGGCTTGCGGGAACGCTGGATTCCAGCCCGCATTGCGGTTTGGCTTTTGCGTCCGTCGCACCCAACGATCAGGCGGGCGGTTAGCTGCCGGCCATCGGATAGCGTCACACGTCCATGCCCTTCCTCGATCGATTGGCCTGTGACCATTTGCGGGGCGATGTGCTCGATCAGTGGTTCGGTTTCCAGTGCGGACAGCAGGGCGTGGCGCAGGTAGCGGTCCTCCACCATGTGGCCCATCGGACCTTCTTCGATCTCGCGGTGGTCAAAATGCAGGTGCAGCGGCGAAACCCCTTCACCAGCTTTTCCGTCGGTGACAATGATATCCAGCATGGGTTGGGAGTTTTCGGCGATCTTGGCCCAGATACCCAATGCCTTCAGCATATTCACGGATGACAGTGACAGCGCATACGAGCGCCCGTCGAAATCGGGGTCATCATGCATGGCCTTGGGCACAGCATCGACAATAATGCTGCGTATCCCGCCGGAAGCGAGGGCGATGGCCAGCGCGGGGCCGTTCAGCCCTCCGCCGACAATAATGACGTCAGTATCAGTTTTCATACTTCTCAATATGATCTTGATTGCGGGATTGTCCATATCGGATTAGCGTGCGGCCAAACGGAATCGGAGGAAAACATGGCTGATTGGCTGAAAATGACGGCTAGTGATTTGGGACGCGGCATTGGTGCAGGTGAAATTGACCCAATCGAGTTGTGCGAGGCTTATTTGAAGGCCATCAACGCGCATGAGTTTACTGGCCGTATCTACGCCCGGCTGACCGAAGAACGCGCAAGGGCCGAGGCTGCGGCGGCGTCCGAGCGTGCCAAGAAAGGCGTGCGACGCGGGTTGTTGGACGGTGTTCCGATTAGCTGGAAAGATTTGTACGACACGGCTGGGGTCGGGACAGAAGCAGGAACCGCTTTGTTGAAGGGCCGTGTGCCGGATACGGATGCTGAAGTGTTGGCGAATGCGACACGGGCAGGGCTGGTTTGTCTTGGTAAGACCCATATGACGGAGCTGGCGTTCTCGGGTCTTGGGTTGAATGATGTAACTGAAACGTCGCCGAACTCCACCAATCCAGCGCTAGTGGCTGGTGGTTCTTCGTCGGGGGCCGCGACATCCGTGGCGTTTGATTTGGCAGCGGCGGGGATCGGATCTGATACAGGTGGTTCGGTGCGAATCCCGTCCGTCTGGAATGATCTTGTTGGCCTGAAAACCACACATGGATTGCTTTCAGTTGAGGGTGTTGTGCCGCTGTGCGAGAGCTTCGATACGGTCGGGCCTTTGTGCCGCTCGGTTGAGGACGCAGCGGAGCTGTTGGCGGTTATGTCTGGCGAAACCGCGCCCGATTTATCGGGGGCCTCCATTGTTGGAAAACGGTTCATGGTATTGGAAACGGTGGCCTTGCCGGATTGCCGCGCCGAACCTTTGGCCGCGTTCGAGAAAACAGTAGAACGACTGCAAACCGCCGGAGCCGAGGTTGTTCGCGGTGAAATCCCCGCAGTCGCTCGCGCGATGGAGTTGGCAGGATGCCTGTTCACATCAGAGGCTTACGCCCAGTGGCACACCGAAATTGAGGCCAACCCCGACGCAATGTTCCCACCTGTCCGCGCAAGATTTCGCGCAGGCGCCGAGTTCTCGGCCGTGCAATTCATCGAGGGTTGGCAGGAATTACGCCAACTTCGCGTGGAATATCAAAAAGCCACGGCCGGGTTTGATGCGGTGCTGGTTCCGTCCTCGCCCATTTTACCGCCGAATATTGAGCGGTTGTTGTCCGATCATAACTATTTCATTTCGGAAAACCTGTTGGCGTTGCGCAATACGCGCATAGGAAATCTTATGGGGTTGTGTGGTCTGACGTTGCCAACGGACACGCCAACTTGCGGAATTACGGCCCTGTGTGATCCATTCACCGAAGCAAAGTTGTTGCGGTTAGGGGCGGCGATGGAAGACGTTGTGAAAGGGTAGTGGACCTAAGTCAGCTGAGAGTGTAAACTCAAGCCAATAAGGGGCAAATAGACCCCGTAATGAGGCAGATATGCAGTATCCCACACGGTTTTCAAACCTGCCGGAATATGCTTTTCCACGTTTACGTGCGTTGTTGGATCCTCATCCAGCAGGCGGCGAGGTTTTGCATATGTCTATTGGCGAGCCCAAGCACAAGTTTCCTGACTTTGTGCCGGAATTGCTGCTGCGCTATGCGGATGGTTTCAACAAATATCCCCCCAATGACGGTGCGCCGGAATTACGCGCGGCGATTGCGACTTGGCTGGAAAACCGATTCGATCTGAAGTCGGTGGACCCTGACAAGAATGTCGTGAATTTGAATGGTACGCGGGAAGGGTTGTTTAATGCAGCCCTCGCGCTGTGTCCTGAAGAGAAGAACGGGCAGAAGCCTGTCGTTCTGCTGCCGAACCCGTTTTACCAATGTTACATGGTGGCGGCGATTCAGGCCGGCGCGGAGCCTGTGTTTGTACCCGCCCCCGAAGACAACGGTTTTTTGCCGGATTTCGCATCGGTTCCCAAGGATTTGTTGGAGCGGACGGCGATTGTTTACATGTGTTCACCCTCCAACCCGCAGGGGGCGGTGGCAAGCAAGGCATACTGGCAAGAACTGATTGCGCTTGGGGAAACCTATGATTTCCGCGTTTTTGCTGATGAATGCTATTCGGAAATTTACCGTGATACGCCGCCGACAGGTGCGTTAACTGCGGCGCAAGATATGGATGTAGATCCTGAACGGGTGGTGGTTTTCCACTCGTTATCCAAGCGGTCTAACTTGCCCGGATTGCGCAGTGGCTTTGCGGCTGGTGGCGCAAATTCCATCGCGGCGATGAAGCAATTACGTAATTATACGGGTGCGCCAGTGCCGTTGCCGATCCAGATGGTTAGTGCTGCGGTGTGGGCAGATGAGGCACATGTGGTGAAAAACCGCGAGATGTATCAACGAAAATTTGACATTTCGGACCGAATTCTGGGAAACTTGCAGGGGTATACCTCGCCGCAGGCCGGATTCTTTCTTTGGTTGAAGGCTGGCGACGGGGAAGCGGCCGCTTTGAAATTGTGGAAAGAGGCCGGAGTAAGAGTTTTGCCCGGTGAATATTTGTCACGACCAAACGATCCTCGTTTGGGTGGCGGCAATCCGGGAGCTGAGTATTTTCGAGTGGCCTTGGTAGCAAATGAACAAGAAATAGAGCGGGGGCTTTATGCCATCCGTGATACTCTGGGTGACCAGATGGGTGCGGGGACATAGGGTCGGACATGGCAATGGCAGCAGCTAAAGGTAAGACGAAGAAAACGAAACGGACGGTGAAAGCCAAGGCCGATACGAAGTTGCGGCAGCGCGGCTCCGAGGCGTTGGGGTTTTTGCTGGTGCTGATTGGTGCGGCGTTGGCAACGCTGTTGATCACCTACATGCCCTCTGACCCCAGCTTTTCCGTAGCGACGGACGCGGCCCCGCATAACATGTTGGGCGTCGTTGGGTCGTATATTGCCGATCCATTGCACAAAGCGTTGGGTTGGGCTGCGTACGGCATTCCTTTGGCTTTGGCTGTTTGGGGCGTGCGGCTGGTGCTGCATCGCGGGCAGGAACGCGCAATGTGGCGGGCGATTGCTGTGCCGCCGATGATCGCGGTCACCGCCGCGTTTTTCGCAACACAAGTGCCGCCCGCCGGGTGGGCCTATGAATATGGTCCGGACGGGATATACGGGCTAGGCGGAGTTTTCGGTGACACGGCTATAAAGGCGATGTTTGTGCTTTTGCCAAGCGGGGCCGTTGGATCCAACCTTCTTCTGACAACGCTGGTATTGGTTGTTTTCACCCTTCTGCTGGCCGCCTATGCGTTTGGTATGAACTGGGCTGAATGCAAAACTTGTTCACGCGGTATGTGGCGTGGATTCGTATCCTCCTATTTCGGTTTACGGTGGGTAACGGTTAAACTTTCCAGCGCGGTGTATGCGGTTCTGGCACTTCTTGGCGTCAAAGGGCTGGATGTGGCGAAAAACGCACGTGAAAAGCGGCGAGTTCGGACGGCTGAAGCCGCGGAGCGTCGGGAAGTTGGCGAAGTCCGGGTTTCCTCGGAAATGGAGGACGGGGCAGAGCCGACCGAAGACCGTTTGAGCGCACGGATTTCCGCAGCAGTTCGGGCGCGTAAAGGTCAAGACGCACCGGCGCCAGCACTTGGCGGCGTTCAGCGTGGCGAAGAAGAACCCCCAATGATTGCGCGGCGCGCCACGGACACCGATGACGAGGTTGTCGATACCGGCCCAATGGTGTTGAGCAAGCCGGTGCCAAGGGTGCAGCATAAACCAGCTAAGCGGACGGCGAAGTCTGCGCGGGCACGTAAAGAAGAGCAACCAAGTCTGGCGTTGGAACCAAAAGAAGACGGGTATGAAACGCCGCCGATTTCAATTCTTTCCAACCCGACAGAAATCGTGCGTCACACGCTAAGCGACGAAGCATTGAACGAGAATGCGCGGATGCTTGAGAACGTGTTGGAAGATTACGGCGTCAAAGGCGAAATCATCAAGGTTCGCCCCGGCCCTGTCGTCACAATGTACGAACTTGAACCAGAGGCTGGCATGAAGGCCAGTCGCGTTGTCGGTTTGGCTGACGATATTGCACGGTCCATGTCGGCGCTGTCAGCGCGTATTTCAACGATACCGGGCCGCTCGGTTATCGGGATCGAATTGCCGAATGATCACCGCGAGATGGTTCTTTTCCGCGAGATTATCGCAGCCAGCGCATTCGGTGACAGCAAGTTCCAGCTGCCGCTGGCGTTGGGCAAAGATATTGGCGGCGAACCTGTGGTGGCGAACCTCGCCAAGATGCCACATTTGTTGATTGCAGGTACGACGGGTTCGGGTAAATCGGTTGGGATCAATACGATGATCCTGTCGCTGTTATACACGCTCAGCCCGCAGGAATGCCGGATGATCATGGTTGATCCCAAGATGTTGGAGCTGTCGGTTTACGACGGCATCCCGCACCTATTGTCGCCAGTTGTGACGGACCCGAAGAAGGCGGTTGTGGCCTTGAAATGGGCCGTGGCAGAGATGGAAGAACGCTATCGCAAGATGTCAAAAATGGGTGTTCGGAATATTGACGGATACAATGGCCGCGTAAAAGCTGCGTTGGCAAAAGGTGAGGGGTTTAAGCGTACAATTCAGACGGGGTTTGACGATGCGACGGGTGAACCAGTGTTCGAGACAGAAGAATTTACGCCAGAGACAATGCCATTCATCGTCGTCGTCGTCGACGAGATGGCCGACCTGATGATGGTCGCGGGCAAGGAAATTGAAGCCTGTATTATGCGTTTGGCGCAGATGGCGCGGGCGTCAGGTATTCACCTGATCATGGCAACGCAGCGGCCTTCTGTTGATGTGATTACTGGTACGATCAAAGCCAACTTCCCTACAAGGATTTCGTTTCAGGTTACCTCGAAAATCGACAGTCGGACAATTCTAGGCGAGATGGGTGCGGAACAACTGCTGGGCATGGGCGACATGTTGTACATGGCTGCTGGTGGCAAGGTAACCCGTGTGCACGGGCCGTTTGTGTCGGATGAAGAAGTTGAGGAAATCGTGAACTTCCTCAAAACGCAGGGTGAACCGACGTATGTTTCCGGTGTTGTCGAAGGGCCCGCGGGCGAGGCAGAGGCGAACGTTGATGCCTTGCTGGGCCTTGGTGGAAACACCGGTGGAGAGGATGCGCTTTACGACCAAGCGGTACAGATTGTGGCGCGGGACCGGAAGTGTTCGACCTCTTACATCCAGCGTAAGCTATCGATTGGATACAACAAAGCCGCCAAAATCGTTGAAGAGATGGAAGAGAATGGCGTTGTCAGTCAAGCTAACCATGTCGGCAAGCGTGAGATTCTGGTGCCGGAAGTCCAATAGTCGCCAATATCCGCCTATGACCGCATTGCCGGGTTTAACATTTCGCGGGTCGACTATATGTTAAGGTCATGAACAGACGATTTTTTCTTTCGGCCCTTGGCGCCGTCCCTCTGGTTTCGTTTGGCAGCTTTGCCAAGGCCCAGAATGCCGTTGTGGATGAGTTGAACGCTTATCTGAATTCGCTGACTTCTGCACGAGCACCCTTCACGCAGGAAAGCGCCGATGGCTCTGTATCTACCGGTACGTTCTATCTGCAAAAGCCGGGGAAGATGCGATTTGAATATGATGCACCATCTCCAGCATTGCTGGTTGCGGATGGTCAGGCCTTGGCAGTGTTCGACAAGAAATCCAACCGTGGACCGCAGCGGTATCCGCAGTCCAGCACGCCATTGTCGTTGCTGACTCGATCTGACATCGACATCACGCGTTCGAAGTTTGTGCAGAAACTCGAGGCGGGCACCACGCAGATACATCTGACATTGTTTGACCCGGAAAATTCGGGGAACGGCACCATCAAAATGATATTTGACCGCAATCCGATGGCGTTGGTCGAGTGGATCATCGTCGATGGTTCTGGCTTGGAATCGGTGGTCAAACTTGGTGCTTTGTCGACAGATATCTCTTTGGATAGCGCGTTGTTCAGCATTCCCCTAACCATCAGGGCACTGAAAGACGACAGTTAAGGCAGGGCTTGTTTTTATAAACGCCAGCGTCCAGAATCGACCTTGAATTGTTTCGATTGGGCGGCGCATTGAATTACACAAAAACCTTGAAAACCGCAGAAGATGCCGCTGTGTTGGCGGTTGCGTTTTCTACGCATCTTAAGGCCGGCGATAGCTTACTGCTGTCCGGTCCGGTTGGGGCGGGCAAAACGCATTTCGCGCGCTCGATCATTCAAGCTATGATGGCGCGCGATGGCGAGGTAGAAGATGTGCCTTCGCCGACCTTTACGCTGGTGCAGGTGTATGACACCTCCGTCGGGGAGGTTTGGCACACGGATTTATACCGCCTAACCCACATAGACGAGTTGACTGAACTGGGGCTTGACGATGCATTCGATACGGCGATCACCTTGGTGGAATGGCCGGACCGTCTGGGTGCCGCGCGCCCCAAGCGTCATCTGCACCTGTCGTTTTCCATGCCGGACATAGAGTCGGACATTCGCGTGTTGGAGGTTAACACAGCCGGAACTGGTTGGGATTGGTTGGACGATGTTTGAGGCACAGACAACACCGCGTGTATTTGCTTTGCCATTAGGGGTCGATTTCTCTCAAGAATTTGTCGACGGGTTGTTGGCACGGCTGGAAGGTCAACCGCCCGAAGCTTTGGCCAAGGTTGTAGTCTACGTGAACACCCGCCGTTCGGCTCGTGGGATCGAGGCGATCTTGGCTAGCAGTGGAGCGCGCCTATTGCCGGACATTCGTGTGGTGACAGATTTGGCGAAGGATATGAGCGTTCCACTGGCGGCTCCTATTCCGGCGTTGCGCCGCAAGTTGATTATTGCACAGCTGGTGGCGGCGTTTATCGAACAACAACCCGATGTCGCGCCGCAATCAGCAGTGTTCGACCTTGCTGACAGTTTGGGCGTGCTGCTCGACAGTTTTCAGGGCGAAGGGTTGGCGATGAACGTGCTAGCGGACATCGAAGTTGGCGGACAGTCCGAACATTGGGAGAGATCGAAAAAATTCCTCGAAATTCTAGATGAGTATTGGAACAACCATCGCCCCGACAACGCGCTCGACTCTGAAGAGCGTCAACGAGCCGTGGCCAAGAGCTATGCTGCGTTGTGGAACAGTTTTCCACCAAAGCATCCGATTATTGTCGCGGGTTC
>CALCGO010000132.1 GCA_937901055.1 uncultured Rhodobacterales bacterium | reverse complement strand
GAACGTACAGATGATCGCGGCGTGTTTTCGGCAACAATCCCTGCCTTCACAAGTTTCGCAATTATTGACGTGATATTCGAGGACGGCGCAACGGCCTCCGCTCAAGTTTCACTTCGCGACGCAACTGATTTGGAGCGTTTGGCGATTGTCTGGTCTGCCCCTGTGAACCTTGACCTTCACGCATTCGAAGGCAACGCCACCGAAACTTCCGACGGCCACGTCTGGGTCAACAACCAACGCACTTACCGTGATACGCTGATTGGTGGCGGCGGTTTTCATGAAACATTCGGCGATAGCTCGATCGAGGGTGGTAGCATGGCCGAAGTGTACAGCCTACCAACCAGCCGCATCCGTCGTCAGACCTCGGTTAGCCTTGATCTGCGGATCAACAATATTGACGCATATTGCGCACAACCAATGGCATTGCGCACGATCCGCTCGCAAGACGGTGGCGATATCACGAAGCGCGAATTTAACCTGCGCCTACCACAATGTGGCATTGCATCAGGTGGGTTGATTCTGGAAGATTTCGTTGACGATATCGGCGTTGCCAGCAACTAATCCCGTTACAGAAGATCCAAACTGCGAAAGCTTGCGTCGGTCGCTTGCCCGATAATCACGTGATCATGCAAGGTTATTCCAAGCACGTTCAACGCCACATCTACGCGTTTGGTCATGGCTATATCCGCTTCCGACGGGGTTGGATCACCTGACGGGTGGTTGTGTACAAGTATCAGCGCGGAGGCATTCAACTCCAACGCTCGCTTTGCCACCTCGCGTGGGTAGACCGGTACATGATCCACCGTGCCTTTGGCTTGCTCCTCGTCCGCGATCAAGTTGTTTTTGCGATCCAGAAACAGGATGCGAAACTGCTCGGTCTCACGATGCGCCATGGAAACTTTGCAGTATTCCATCAGACTTGACCAAGATGTCAGCGCATTTTGCCCCATAACCCGCGCTTGTCCAAGGCGATGCGCTGCAGCCTCGACGATTTTCAACTCCTGAACCACAGCCTCACCCACGCCGTCGATTTTGCACAACCGCGAGGCAGGTGCCGAAATCACACGATTAAAATCACCAAACTCCGCCAACAAGGTTTTGGCCAGCGGCTTTACATCGCGGCGCGCAATCGCGCGAAACAGCAGTAATTCGAGTAATTCATAATCCGCCAACGCCGTGGTTCCGGCTTTCATAAACCGGTCCCGCAAGCGCTGGCGGTGATTGACGAAATGCGGCTTTCCTGGAAGGGGACGTGCGGCCGCAGTTTCGAAATTTGGTAACAATCCCGAAACCGGTGCTTCTGCAAAACAATTGTCGAACTTGTTACTCATGCGACCTTAATGGCATGAAAATGGTTAACGACAGGTTAATCCGTCCAAGTAGGATGGAATTTATTCGCCGGTGAAAGCGTAAATATCTCGCAGCCGTCTTCTGTGACACCGATCGAGTGCTCGAATTGCGCTGACAGCGACCGATCCCGCGTCACGGCCGTCCAGTCATCTGCAAGAACTTTGGTGTCGGGTCGTCCCAAGTTAACCATCGGTTCAATGGTAAAGAACATTCCCGGTTCCAATACCGGACCCGTTCCCCAACGGCCATAATGCAACACGTTTGGCGCCGAGTGAAACACGCGCCCCAGCCCGTGACCGCAAAAATCACGCACAACCGACATACGCTGTTTTTCAACATAACGTTGGATAGCGGCCCCAATGTCACCAAAGGTATTACCCGGCTTCACCTGTTCAATCCCTTGGAACAAAGACTCGTGTGTAACTTCGATCAAGCGTTCTGACCGGCGTGCCAATTTACCGGCTTTGTACATCCGGCTTGTATCCCCGAACCAACCGTCCAAAATGCATGTCACGTCGATATTCAAAATATCGCCATCTTTGATCCGCTTGTCCGAAGGAATGCCGTGGCAAACGACATGGTTCAACGAAATGCACGAGGCATGTTGATACCCACGATAGCCGACCGTGGCCGAAGTCGCGCCGTTCGCCTCGATATATTCGTGAATAAGCGTATCCAACTCCAGCGTCGATACGCCGGGCTTCACGTGTTCGCCTATCATATCCAAGGTGCGCGCCGCCAACTGGCAAGACGCACGCATCCCTTCGAAATCAGAAGGGTCATGAAGTGTAATGCCGTCTTTAGTTAGACGCCCTTGAGTTTGACCTCGCATTGGTCAGGTCTCCTGTAAATAGATTTACCATCCATATAGGCGGCTCACTTATAAATTGGAAGTTCTTCCACAAGGTTAACGCCAAACGCTGTCGGTTTCGTCGAAAAACACATCGCCTCGACATCTGCGTTGCGCGCCTCAACCATTGCGCGCGCGTATTCCACATCAATATCCGCCGCCAAAGCGAACCCGTCGCAATCGTCCCGCTGCACCAGATACAACATCACGGCGCGATGCCCCTCGGCTACCATCGCCGACAATTCACGCAAATGTTTTGTCCCGCGTTTGGTGACGGAATCAGGAAACTCGGCTAACCCAGCTTGTCGACTAAGCGTCACGCTTTTCACCTCGACATAACAATCCGGCAATCCGTCGCCCTGCAGCAGGAAATCAATCCGGCTGTTTTCACCATACTTCACTTCGGCGCGTACATCTGTATACGCAGCCAGCTTACCTATCGCCCCTGCCCGCAATGCCGCGCCAACAACAACATTCGCCATGGCCGTATCGACAACAACCATCGCCCCGCCGATTTCCGCCAGCTTCCAGCTATACTTCAGCTTGCGCTTGGGGTCGCCGTTCGGTTCTAACCAAACCACCATCCCCTCGTCTTTCATTCCCAGCATCGATCCGGGGTTTGCAACATGCGCCGTTACCTCGCGCCCATCTTCAAGCTTTACGTCCGCAAGGAAGCGCTTGTATCGTCTAAGCAAAGTTGCGCGTATAAGCGGTGTGTGAAAATCCATGCCAGCCCTCGGTGAAAGACAAGGAACCATAGATGCCAAATCCCACAGCCGCAATGCTGGTAATCGGTGACGAGATTCTGTCTGGTCGAACCCAAGACACCAACACAAACCACCTCGCCGTCAGGTTAACTGCGGCTGGTGTAGACCTGCGCGAAATCCGCGTTGTAGGCGACGAAGCCGGCGAGATTGTCGTGGCCGTAAACGCCCTACGCATCCGTTTTGATTACGTCTTCACAAGCGGCGGCATTGGCCCCACACACGACGATATAACCGCCGACTGCATCGCGCAGGCATTCGGAGTAGGAATTGATGTGCGCGCCGACGCCCGCGCCATCCTCGCCACCAATTACAAGAACCCCGATAAGGAACTGAACGCAGCCCGCCTCCGCATGGCACGCATTCCTGATGGGGCGGACCTAATCGACAACCCTGTTTCCAAAGCCCCCGGTTTTCGCATCGGCAATGTCC
>CALCGO010000131.1 GCA_937901055.1 uncultured Rhodobacterales bacterium | reverse complement strand
TAAAGTACGATCAAGATCACGGCCCCGAGAATGGCGCCCAGCAGTCCTGCAAAAATTCCAAGTGCGGCCAGTAACAGGCGTAACACCCAGCCACCGATCAACGCACCAAGCACGCCGATCGCGATGGTTTGTGGAACACCCAAATTAAGATTGAACATGCGTGTGGCAATAAAGCCCGCCGCTGTTCCAACAATTACAATTAGTATCAGACTACCCACAACGTCCCTCCGTTCAGTGTTTGAACTTAATATATGGGGAAAATTTCCGCAAAAGGAAGGGGTTAGTGTCGAAAATTACTTGCGGCGCCGGGCGGTGGGCACAATGACCAAGGCGCCAGCGGACCCGATTATTGCGTTCAACCCAGGTGGTCCAAAACTGATACCAAACATCACGCGCAGCATATAAAACAGGAAAACCCCACCAAGGCAGATGATGATACTGGCCAAATATCCGTTATTGGTCAGGCCCCATTTTTCCGAAACATACCCGACGATACCGCCGATAATCATCGAGCCGAAGAATGCAAAAAACATAGATGTGCCTTTCCTTTGTCGCTGAAAGCTACAGCCCGAACCACCAACGCGCAATCAGTTAATCGAGCGTCGTTCCCGCCGGAACCTTGGTTCCAAGCAAGAAAACCTCGGCAGGTTGTGGGCCTTTTCCAGCCTTCTGAACTTTCAACAACCGAACGGCCCCCTCGCCACATGCGATGGTTAGGCGGTCGTCTAAAACCGCGCCTGCCGTCCCGTTCCCATCTGCCAGCTCAGATAGCAAAACCTTCACCCGCTCGCCGTTCAGTTCAAACCACGCGCCAGGAAAAGGGGAAATGCCGCGTATCAGGCGATCCACCTCCACGGCTGGTTGTTCCCAATCAATCTTGGCTTCGGCCTTGTTGATCTTGGCGGCGTAGGTCACGCCGTCTTCGGGTTGCTGCACGGGTATCAACGTGTCGGTTTTACGCAACACCTCGACCATCAAAGACGCCCCCATGTCCGCCAGCCGATCATGAAGTGTCGCTGCGGTGTCCGTCGCTTCAATAGTCGTTTCAGACCGCAGCAATACCGGCCCCGTATCCAGCCCCGCTTCCATTTGCATTATGCACACACCCGTTGCCGCATCACCCGCCATAATCGCCCGTTGTATCGGCGCCGCCCCGCGCCAGCGCGGCAACAGCGAGGCGTGAATGTTGAAGCATCCCCGCTCGGGCACATCCAGAATGGCTTGTGGCAGGATCAACCCATAAGCTACTACCACAGCGGCCTCGGCGTTCAAATCCGCGAAGGCTTGACGGTCGGCTTCATCCTTGAAGTTCAAAGGCGTGCGAACCTCTAACCCCAGTTCTTCAGCCCGTTGGTGCACAGGGTTTAACCGAGGCTTCTTACCTCGCCCGGCGGGGCGCGGAGGCTGCGAATAGACGCAAGCTATCTCGTGCCCCGCGTTGACAAGTTGGTCGAGTACCGAAACCGAAAAGTCAGGCGTGCCCATGAAAATCAACCGCATCAGCCCCTCCGTTTCATGTTTTTGGCGTGTTTCGCCAGCAGCATTTTGCGTTTGGTCGGGCTAAGAAGGTGAATGAACAGTTTGCCGTTCAAATGGTCGATCTGGTGTTGCACGGAAGTTGCCCAAAGGTGCACGAAATCCTTTTCGACCACCTCGCCATCTTCGTTCATATACCGAACCGTCACCGCACGTGGGCGTTCAACTTTGCCAGAGAGGCCGGGCAAATTTGGGCTGGCCTCGTCATGTTCGTTCATCTTGGCGGAGGCATGGATGACTTCTGGGTTCGCCATCCGTATCGCCGCGTTATGCGTGCCCGAACAATCCACAACCGCCAGCCGTTGCATCACCCCGATCTGAGGCGCCGCCAGCCCAACGCCGGGCATTTTGTACATGGCGTTCAGCATCTCGTTCCACGTGCTACGCACCTCGTCGTTTATTGCCGGAACGTCGGCGCACGCACTCCGCAGCCGTTTGTCTGGAAACATCAGGAACGGTTTAATCACGCGCCCGCTCTTTCTTCAGTTTCTTCATCTTGTTGGTGATCATCGCGCGTTTCATCTTGCTAAGATAGTCGATGAACAACACCCCATCCAAGTGATCCAACTCATGCTGCACAGCGGTGGCGTAAAGCGCGTCGAACTCGGTTTCTTGCGGTTTGCCGTCGGCATCAAGATAAGACATCCGCACAAGTTCAGGCCGTGTCACAGGTTCGTAAATCTCGGGGATAGAAAGACAACCTTCATCGTAGGTGTTCAATTCCTCTGATTCCCACGTGATCTCGGGGTTAATCAGGATCATCGGGTCAGGGGCCGCTTCCTTATCCGCACAATCAATCACGAAGATGCGTTTCATCACGCCGATCTGCGGGCCGGCCAAACCGACACCGGGGGCGTCATACATGGTTTCCAGCATATCATCCGCCAGTTTGCGGATTTTTGCGTCTACTTCGGCCACAGGTTCGCACACCTTTTTCAGGCGCGGATCGGGATGTATCAGGATGTTTCGTAATGTCATGCGGGGCATTTAAGCGATGAGAGGGTATGACGCAAGGTTTCCTCTTGCCTGCGGAGACGAAAACGGTAGCGTGTCGACAATCTTGTAGGGAGCCACCATGACTGATTTCGACGAAACAATCGACCGCCGCAACACACATTCCGCCAAATGGGATGCGATGGAAACACTTTACGGAGTTTCGCCGGACGATGGCATCGCCATGTGGGTCGCGGACATGGACTTTCACCCGCCTCAAGCGGTGAATGCCGCAGTGCAAAACATGGTCGATCACGGCGTTTATGGGTATTACGGCGTGGATGCCAGTTACAAGGCTGCGATCTGCGGCTGGATGGACCGCCGCCATGGCTGGACGGTTGATCCCGCTTGGATTTTCAGCACCCACGGGCTGGTGAACGGCACCGCACTTTGCGTTCAGTCCTTTACCCAAAAGGGTGACGGCGTGATCCTGTTCACCCCCGTTTATCACGCCTTCGCCAAAGTGATTAAGGCCAACAACCGTCGGGTTGTGGAAAGCGCGTTGGTTAATGACAATGGCCGTTACGAGATGGACCTTGATACGCTCGAATCCCAGCTTATGGGTGACGAGAAGATGGTGATCCTCTGTTCCCCACATAATCCGGGTGGTCGCGTATGGACAAAAGTCGAGCTGAAGGCGTTGGCCGATTTTTGCGTGAAGCATGACTTGCTTCTGGTGGCTGACGAAATTCACCACGATCTGGTTTACGGCGATGCCAAGCACACAGTAATGGCGCTCGCCGCCCCTGAAATCGCTAATCGTCTGGTGATGATGACCGCCACTAGCAAGACCTTCAACATCGCAGGCGCACACGTGGGCAACGTGATTATCCCAGACCCTGATTTGCGTGCAACCTTCGGCGCA
>CALCGO010000130.1 GCA_937901055.1 uncultured Rhodobacterales bacterium | reverse complement strand
GGCTTGCGGCATTTGATTTGGGATCAAGCTGTCATGCTTGAAATGGACAAAGCGCAAATGCTTGGCTGGATCGCCTTGATCGGCTCGGTCGTTTTGACCGCAATCACAATCGTTTTGGTCTAAGGAGAAAAACATGCGTTATTTGACTGACCGCAAACGTGCGATTGGCAATGGGTCGGCCCGTCAGGGTACAGACCATCATTGGAGTATGACAGTTTCTTCCTACGGACTTTTGCTTTTGGTGCCGCTGTTTTTATGCGCTTTTGCACCAATGCTGGGCGCTAGCTATGCAGACGTGACAGCACATTTCGCAAAGCCGTTTCCGGCGATTGTGACGGCGCTGATGATTTGGATCAGCATGATGCATTTCAAGAACGGCGTCCGGGCAGTTATTGAAGATTATGTTCATGGTTTCGCTCGCGAACTTTGGATCATCATTATGGTGGCGCTTTCGTATGCGATTGCCGCAACCGGCGTTTTCGCCATTCTGAAAATGGCGCTTTAAGGGTTAATCGACATGGCTGCATATGAATATGAAACGCACGAATATGACGTAGTTGTCGTTGGTGCTGGTGGTGCTGGTTTGCGCGCAACGTTGGGCATGGCCGAACAGGGTCTGCGGACTGCCTGTGTCACCAAGGTTTTCCCAACCAGATCACACACAGTTGCGGCGCAGGGTGGCATCGCGGCTTCGCTTAGCAACATGGGTCCAGATAACTGGCAGTGGCATATGTATGACACGGTTAAGGGTTCTGATTGGCTTGGTGATACCGACGCCATGGAATACCTGACGCGCGAGGCCCCTAAGGCGGTTTACGAACTTGAGCATTACGGCGTGCCGTTTTCGCGTACAGAAGAAGGCAAAATTTACCAGCGCCCGTTTGGTGGTCACACCACTGAGTTTGGAGAAGGTCCAGCGGTTCAGCGAACTTGTGCTGCCGCGGACCGGACTGGTCACGCCATCCTGCACACGCTCTATGGCCAATCTCTTAAGAACAACGCTGAGTTCTATATTGAATACTTTGCGGTTGATCTGATCATGTCGGAAGACGGTCAGTGTCAGGGTGTTGTTTGCTGGAAGCTCGACGATGGAACGATGCATGTCTTCAACGCGAAGATGGTTGTGTTGGCGACGGGTGGATATGGCCGCGCGTATTTCTCGGCGACCTCTGCCCACACCTGTACGGGTGACGGCGGCGGCATGGTCGCGCGCGCGGGACTTGCGCTGCAGGATATGGAGTTTGTTCAATTCCATCCGACAGGCATTTACGGATCGGGTTGTCTGATCACAGAAGGTGCGCGTGGCGAGGGTGGTTATCTGACCAACTCGGAAGGTGAACGCTTTATGGAGCGGTACGCACCGCAGTATAAAGACCTTGCGCCGCGTGATTACGTTTCGCGCTCAATGACGATGGAAATTCGCGAAGGGCGCGGTGTTGGCGAAGGGGGGGATCACATCCACCTGAACCTGTCGCACTTGCCGCCGGAAGCCTTGGCCGAGCGTCTGCCGGGTATTTCGGAAAGCGCAAAGATTTTTGCTGGTGTTGACGTGACCAAGGAACCGATTCCGGTTCTGCCGACGGTTCACTACAACATGGGCGGCATTCCAACAAATTATTGGGGCGAAGTCGTGAACCCGACCGCTGATGATCCGAACGCTATTGTGCCCGGACTGATGGCCGCTGGTGAAGCTGGCTGTGCGTCAGTTCATGGTGCAAACCGTCTTGGATCGAATTCGTTGATCGACCTCGTGGTCTTTGGTCGTGCGGCGTCTATTCGTGCCGGTGAAGTTGTCGATAAGAATTCTCCAAACCCTGTGTTGAACCAAGCATCGGTTGATGCGGCGTTCGATCGCTTGGATACGTTGCGCAACGCCAAGGGCGGTATTCCAACTGCTGATCTGCGTCTTGAGATGCAGAAAACAATGCAATCTGA
>CALCGO010000129.1 GCA_937901055.1 uncultured Rhodobacterales bacterium | reverse complement strand
TGCATAGGTTATCGTGTTCATAATGAAATCGCCGCTTTCACTGAACATTTTGGTAAAGTTATCGAGGGTATAACCATCCGGAAGCGGGCTGTAAGACCAGATCGTTCCGAAGGCAAGCAAAGTTAAACCGATATGGGGCGACAATACGAATAGCAGGATTAGAATGACGGTTCCGTATGCCAGAAACTTTTCACCTGTTGATAGGTTGCGTTTAGACAGCCCGCCTCCACCTTTTTGGACGGTTGCATAGTCCTTGCCGCGCATAAATAAGAAGGAAACCCACAACGAGAAGATCGAAAACGCCACGAGGATAAATGAGATCACGTAGCCCATCGGGTCACTGATCCCGATCGAGGTGATACGCAAGAAGGCTTGTGGCGCCAGCATGTTGTTCACATTCAACAGAAGCGGTGTACCTAGATCGTCAAATACTTTGATGAACACCAGCGCTGCGCCAGCAATATATCCCGGCATTGCCAAGGGAAATACCACTTTGCGGAACAAACGCATACCGTATGAACCGAGGTTTTGCGCAGCCTCTTCCATAGAGCTGTCGATGTTACGCAGCGAAGCGGACAGGTTGATCAGAATGAATGGAAAATAGTGGATGCTCTGTACAAGTATCACGCCGTTCAACCCCTCCATGAAAGGAATGGTGAACCCGAAATGATCACGCAACAGCAAATTGATTGAACCGTTTCGACCAAAGATTAACTGCATTGAAACCGCCCCGACGAATGGGGGCATAATCAACGGGATAAAGCCAAGGCTTTGAATGATAGTTGAACCACCAAAGTTAAAACGTGTGGTTATATAGGCAAGTGGCATCGCGATTATCGTAGCTAGTACCACTGACATTGCTGATACGTAGAAGGAATTCCAAAAAGACTCCCTAAACAACGCGGTTCCAAAAAAATCCGCAAAGTTCTGAAGCGTTAATGCGCCTGTGTTGGGATCAAGAAACGCTACGTAAATGACTTGAATGACCGGAATGATCAGAAACCCAAGTAGAATTACTGCGATCATAAGGGCAGCCAAAGTTAATCCGTTGAACTTTGGTAGAAAGATGGACGACATTCTCTTGGTAAAAGAAGGGCGGTCCACACCCTCGTTAATCGCATGTGACATGGGTTTTCCAATATACTAAGGAGATTGTGGACCCCGGGAACTATTTGGAGAAGTAACCGGGGTCCGACCAGAACCGAGACCGAAGTGGCCCGTCGGTTAATTCATGGATGCAGCTTGCTCAGCCAATTCTTTGGCTTTGCGATAGTTGGCTACGACCATGGAGTCCCAGTCCTGTTCTACTTCCGCCTGACGCTGACCAACAGTGTCGGTAGCTTTTTTACGCTTCTTGGTAAAAATGCTGGCGAAATCTTCATTTAGGCTTTGCGCCTCATCAATTGGCAGCGCCTCGATTAATGCACGCGCTTCGGCGATAAGGGCGTTTGCCTCTTCATTCCCAGAATTCGCATGTACTTCTTCCGCAAGTTGCACGGCACGCACAGCTTTACGCAAATCGTCCAAGCGATAAGTGATCATAACGTCAAACATAGAGTTCACGAGATTGTATCGCGCACCTGATTTAGCAACATCGAAGCTGACCGTTGCACCAATCGAGGAATCCTCGAACGGGTTTGGGAAGCCTTCTGGCGCCGAAGCATATGTCGCCGGGTTGATCGGCAAACGCATGATTGACGGATCAAGAAGTACTTCCTGTCCTGCTGGTGTCAAAAGATACTCCACAAATGCAACCGCACCTTCTGAGTTTGGCGCATCTTTGACAACGGCGATGTTTGCCGGAACAAGTGCTGTTACTGAAGGATATGCGAAGTCAACAGGGAAACCTGTGGCTTTGGAAGAGAAGCCAAAGAAGTCGATAACAATCCCGAGGCCAAAGTTACCCGTGTTTACACCATCGGGAACGCCAAAGCTGCGC
>CALCGO010000128.1 GCA_937901055.1 uncultured Rhodobacterales bacterium | reverse complement strand
TGTTGAACGCCTTGCCATCACGTGCCCAACACCAGACGGCATTGTGAACCCGCTCGTGTTATTGGCTGCGCGGATTTCTGGCGTCGATGAAGTCTATCGTATCGGCGGCGCACAGGCCATTGCGGCACTGGCCTATGGCACTGAGACCATCCCAGCCGTCGACAAAATCACAGGTCCGGGCAACGCTTTCGTCGCTGCCGCCAAGCGGCGAGTTTTTGGCAAAGTCGGTATCGACATGATCGCCGGACCTTCGGAAATTCTGGTCATTGCGGATGAAGACAACGACCCTGATTGGATCGCCCTTGATCTGCTGAGCCAAGCCGAGCACGACGAAAGCGCGCAATCCATCTTGATAACGGATGACGAAGATTTTGCGCAAGCAGTAGTTGCGGCGGTTGATAAACGCCTAGAAACACTCGAGCGTCGTTCTGTGGCAGCGCCAAGCTGGCGGGATTACGGGGCGGTAATCGTCGTCGATACCCTCGATCTTGCGGCCGAGCTGTCTGATCGCATCGCGCCTGAGCACTTGGAGCTTTGCGTCGCCGATGCCGAACGCCTGTCAGATAAAATACGCCATGCCGGTGCAATCTTCATTGGTGCTTGGACGCCCGAAGCGATTGGCGATTATGTCGGTGGGCCGAACCATGTGCTGCCAACGGCGCGGTCGGCACGGTTCTCGTCCGGTTTGTCGGTGCTTGATTTCATGAAACGCACCACGATTGCACGTATGACGCCAGAAGCGTTGAAAGCCATTGGCCCAGCTGCGGAAACGCTGGCCAAATCCGAAAGCCTTGAGGCACATGGTTTATCCATTCGCTTGCGACTGGATCAATTGAACGAGGGAAGCGACGATGGATAGTACCGATCGCATATTCGAGGTTAATCTGGACGATTCCGGCTTGCCAGCACCGACGCCAGAAATCGAGCAAGAACGACGGGTCGCGATTTTTGATTTGTTGGAAGCAAACCTCTTTCAACCGATTGGGCGCGAAGGCGATGTAGTTCCTGCGGGGCCGTATCGCCTTGATTTGTCCATCGCTGACCGCCGTTTGGTCTTTGATCTCCATACTGAATCGGGAAGCAAAGCGGGGGAGTTTCATCTTTCGTTAACCCCGTTCCGTCAAGTCATCAAAGATTATTTCCAGATTTGCGAGAGCTATTTTGATGCCGTGAAACGGCTTCCTCCGTCGCAGATCGAAGCGATCGATATGGGACGGCGTGGTATTCATAATGAGGGCGGAAATATCGTTGCGGAACGCCTGACGGGTAAGGTCAACACGGATAAAACCACTGCCCGCCGCTTGTTTACGTTAATTTGCGTCCTGCATTTTAAGGGTTAAGAGCGTATGGCGGACAACCCAACATCTGTGTTGTTCGCTTGTGATCATAACGCTGTGCGCTCGCCCATGGCCGAAGGGATCATGAAGAAATATTACGGCACACGGATTTTCGTGCAGTCGGCCGGTGTGAAGCATGATCTGGAAGTTGACGGATTTTCTGTGGCGGTGGCGGCGGAAATTGAAGTGCTTCTCGACAGACACCGTGTTCGCTCTTTCGATGATATGGAGGAGTGGGGGGACGATATCGATGGTTACGATCTGATCATAGCGCTTTCACCCGCCTCGCAACGCCGTGCTCTGGAATATACGCGAGTACATGCGCTCGAGGTCGAATACTGGCCGATTTTCGATCCTACGGGATTAGGTGAATCGCGCGAGGATAAATTGCGGGTATATCGCCAGATGCGCGATCAAGTTTCGCAACGGATTATCAACCGTTTTGGTCCACCTGATGAAATTGAGACGTAAACAGCTCTTTAGGCTTGAAATTTAGACGTTTACCCCTCATCTATGCCCCGCAGACAACAGTTTGCACTAAACAACCAGATCGGAGATCACATGGCCAAGGAAGAACTTCTAGAATTCCCGGGTATCGTGACCGAGCTTCTGCCGAACGCGACGTTTCGGGTAGAGCTAGAGAACGGCCACGTAATTATCGCGCATACTGCGGGCAAAATGCGGAAAAACCGTATTCGTGTGCTTGCAGGTGACAAAGTACAGGTCGAAATGACCCCGTACGATTTGTCCAAAGGGCGCATCAACTATCGTTTCAAGTAACTTGCGACTGATCCTTGGATCAGGCAGCCCTCGCAGACGCGAACTGCTGGCGCAGATTGGTGTAGTGCCGGACGAGATCCGGCCCGCCGATATTGACGAGACCCCACACAAAAACGAATTGCCACGCCCATATGCGGCGCGGCTTGCTGTCGAAAAAGCGCAGGCGATCGAATCTGGTGATTTGATCCTGTCCGCCGATACGGTCGTAGCCGTTGGCCGCCGCATTCTCGGCAAACCTGTTGATGTGGCTGAGGCGGCGCGATTTTTGATGCTTTTGTCAGGACGGCGACACCGTGTGATTACTGGCGTGGCGCTGCGTCTTGGCGGCAAAGTGTGGTCCAGGCAAGTTGAAACGGTCGTGAAATTCAAACGCCTGTCGGACATAGAACTATCCGCCTATCTGCGCTCAAACGAGTGGCAGGGCAAAGCGGGTGGCTATGCAATTCAGGGCATGGGCGGCGCCTTTATTCCGTCAATTAACGGTTCGTACACCAATGTAGTAGGCTTGCCGTTGGCAGAAACCGCGAACATGTTGGTCGGGGCAGGGTATCCCGTATCATTTGAAGGAGTGCCCGCATGAAAGGCTCGTTAGCAGTATTCGACAACGAAATGGCTGCACTTTTAGTTGACGGAAAGTTAACGGATTTGCTTGTCGACCCCCCGCAAGATGATCCCATCCCGCGCCCAGAGGCTATTTATCGCGGCATTCTGGAGCGCCCCTTGAAAGGCATGCACGGCGCGATATTGCGCCTTCCCGACGGACAGCGGGCGTTTTTGAAAGACGCCAAGGGAATGTCACCCGGAACACCGATTGTGGTGCAAGTCGCGACGTTTGTAGAAGAAGGCAAAGCCTCGCCCGTAGCGCGTAAACTGCTGTTCAAAAGCCGGTATGCGATTGTCACGCCGGCTAACCCGGGCCTGAATATTGCCCGTAACATCCATGACGAGGACGAGCGGAATCGGTTGCTTGAGATCGCTCACGAAGCAGTTGATGACGGCGACGAGGGGCTGATACTGCGCTCGGCCTGTAACGGCGCCGATGCGGACCTTATCGCTGACGATATTCACAACATGCTGAATATGTGCCGAACAGTGATAGCAGGAACCGAAGGGCGCGAGCCAGAATTACTGCTGGATGCGCCAAGCGCAACTGTACGTGCATGGCGGGATTGGGACGAACCCGACCAAGTCGAGAACTTTGAAGGCGCATTCGAAACTCACGGCATATTGGATTACATTGATGTAGCAACGGCATCAAAAGTCAAACTGGGTGAAACGGCTTGGCTAAGCATCGAACCTACACGAGCGTTGATTGCAATTGACGTGAACACAGGGGGCGACTTTTCTCCGGCGGCGGGTTTGAAAACAAATCTTGCAGCGGCCAAACAGATTTCGCGGCAATTGCTAATTCGCGGTCTTGGTGGACAAATCACAGTCGACTTTGCACCGGTAAACAAAAAGGAACGCGCGAAAATTGAATCCGCGTTGCGGGCGGCATTCCGGCGCGACGGTGTTGATACGATTATTGCGGGTTGGACCCCGTTAGGTAATTTGGAGCTCCAACGTAAGCGCGAACGCTTTCCACTCAGGGAAGCGTTGAAATGAGCTGTCCTATCTGCAAGAAACCTACCGAGGCAAAGTTCAAGCCGTTTTGCTCCAAACGGTGCGCGGATGTCGATCTAGGTAAATGGTTAAACGAATCTTACACTATTCCAGCCCCGCTCGAGGACCTCTCGGAAGAGGATGAAATTGCGTTGATGGCGGCGGCTCAAACCAAGCATTGATATTCGTTGGAATTTCCCGAAAATTGCTATGGACAGTCGCGAATATCTAACCTAAAACGCCCACACCCAAGGCGAGAAGCCTTACCCATGCCCGGGTAGCTCAGGGGTAGAGCAGCGGATTGAAAATTCGCGTGTCGGTGGTTCAAATCCGCCCCCGGGCACCACTTTACCCGTAGAAAAATATTACCGCTGCAAATTTTCTTGTGTGGCCCAAAATCTATGTCCGACTTGTCTTATGTCAAGGTTGGGTGTTCAATTGTGTATTAACTCGAAAAATCAATTTTGGAGCGGGTATGCCACAACCAGTTTTTCATACAGACGCAATCACCAAAGTCTACGACACTGGTGTGGTGAAGGTGTTCGCATTGCGCGGCGTTGATTTGGACATTTACGGCGGCGAGATGACGGTCCTTCTCGG
>CALCGO010000127.1 GCA_937901055.1 uncultured Rhodobacterales bacterium | reverse complement strand
GTCATACGGAGAGGCTACGAGACCACCCTGCCCGTCTCAACCTCGTTTTGTCTGACAGTGCCCGCTGGTGCCTTTTTCCACTTTGTCTTTGGCACCTCTCCTGATGCCCGCAAGACGGAGTAAGCCACAGCTGTGAGATGACTGTTGATCCGCTTAAGATCGCGGATCAGATCAATGTGAAGACTACTTGTGCGAACTGTTTCAGAAGCACCCGACCCAAGCCGCTCCATGTGGGACGCCATAAATTTTTGCTGAAGCTCACGGATGTCCGTCTTCGAGTTAAATAGCTGGCGTGCCAGATCGCGATCTTCGGTGAGGAAGGTATTCACTGCGAGGCCAAAGTTCTCCAATATGGAGTCAAAGAGCGTCGAAATTTCGCTGTTTCCCTCCTCGGAAAACTGGGTGTTCAGCGCCCGTTTGCGGGCAGCCAGGCTCATCAAATTGCCATCCACAATGTCTCCTACATGTTCCATGTTCGCCGTGAAACTCAGCACATCCATCGCTTGCCGAGTTTGCTCCTCCGATAGAGGTTGCTGAAGGACACGGGCCACATAAAGTTTGATCGAGTCAAAAAGTCGATCAAGACCATCTTCCAATGTGGATACTTCTTTGTCTGTTTCGCTTGGCGCACCTTCCAATACCGCGCGTGACCGCTCGACCATTTCTTGGGCAATTTCGGCCATCGCAAGTGCTTCGCGCTTTGCTAGGGCCAATGCTTTGGTTGGTTCTTTGATGACTTGATTGTCCAAGAACCGGGTTTGAATACGGTTATCCCCGTCCTGATCGTTGGCCACCAGTGGAGATACTAGCCTAAGGACCAGCGGCGCTGTCGCCATTCCAATGAGAGCCACTACAATGTTCAAGATCAGATGTAGTTGAAGCGGCAAAGGAACTAATGCGATCTCAGGAAAAATTGGTATCAATTTCCAAGCATAGTAAAGACCGCCCGCGCCCAAACAGCGAAGTGCAAGGTTGGCAGTCACTGCAAGTCGAGCTTCACGTCGGGCTTGTAGGTTCGCGATAAACGGTAACAGTCCGCTGCCGATGTTTGCCCCTACAACCAAGTAGACTGCGGCATCTACATCTATGAGCCCACCCGCCAGGCTGGAGACAGTTAAGAGAACGACAGCAAGGCTCGAATGGGCGAGATAGGTGAGCACCACACCAGCGACAACCGCCATAAATGGTAGGCCAAGCACAGCGGCTATGATTGTTGATGCGCCATCGCTAGATGCGAGGTCTAGAGTAGTCGATTTTATCAGAGTTAGCGCGAGTAGCACAAATCCTACGCCGCCGATCGCGCGAAAGATACCACGAGGTTTTGTGGCCTCAGAATTGAGGTATCCGAAGACACCGACGGCAATCAGAGTAGGTGAAAGGGCCGCGATCTTCTGCGACGCAATGATCGCGGCCACTGCTGTGCCAAGATCAGCGCCAAGAATGATCACAAATGCCGTTAACGTACCGATTGTTTTCTTCGATGCGAAGGAGGCCGCAATCATAGCCGTCGCAGTGCTGCTTTGCAGCGCAACTGCTGCAATGAGCCCTGAAAAGAACGGGGCCAACCGCTTTTTCTCGGAATCTCTTGCTAAGGACTTGATGGATGGTCCGTATGCAGCCATGACGCCATTTCGGACCATGCGAAGGCCCCAGAGCATCAGCGCCACCGCACCTAGAATTTGTAGCACAAATGTCATGTGTGTATCGCTGCATGCGGTATGACCCGCATGCAGCCTTTCTTGGGTTGGTATTGAATTAGTTCATGTCCAACATGTCGCGAGCAGTATCGGCGAGTTCGCTGATCGTCTGCTGAACATCGGCACCCTCCGTCAACTCGACCAGCGCTGCGGCAATCAAGTCTGTGACTGCAACACCTTCGTCACCTGGATAAGCGTACCAAGGACCGGCGTGTGCAGCGACTTGAGCGTGGCCGGCAATCGCGTTCGGATTGGCCGCATAGTAGTCACCAAGATAGCTTTCGTCATCCAGAACGATGCTGTTCGCTGGGGCGTAACCAGTGTTCTCAACGATGATTTTTTGGCCCTCAGGACCGGTCACAAAAGCGATATATTCCCACGCCGCAGCTTGTTTCTCGGCATCGCCCGTAAGAATGGCGATCGCAGAACCGCCCGTCGGAAAGTACACGTTTTCTTCGGCAACGACTGGAGTTCCTTTGACAACAAGATCGAAATTTCCGGTGGACCCTTCTTCGAAACGATTAAGCAATGACGATGACTCAAAGAACATGCCGAGCGTGCCTGCCGGGAAGGATTGGCGCGCATTGTCCTGAGACATCGTCGACATCCCACCTTCGTTCAGAAAGCGGCTGTAGAGGGAAGCCGCTGCGATGCCTTCTTCGCTATCGAACGAAATATCGCTTTCGTCCTCCGTCAGAGGCCGCCCACCGTGTGAACCTAAGAGGGCTTGGAACCGCCAGTCATGACGGCCAATCCAGACGCCTTCGATGTTTTCATCCAGCGCATCGATTTTTGCAGCCAGCTCAATGATCCCGTCGAAGTCTGTGGGGAAATCATCCATTGATCCGCCCGCCTGTTCAACGAGGTCTGGGTTTACGTAAAGGACCATTGTCGAGGCGGATGTTCCAAGCGCGTGCTGCTGTCCTTCGAATTGGCCCAAAGACAATAGCGCAGGTGTATACCCGGCTGCTGCAGGGTCGGCCGGGAGAAAATCGTCAAGAGGCTGTGTCAGTCCGCGATCTTCTAGAATGCGCCAACGGTTGAGGCCGACATAGGCGACATCAGGTGCCGTGCCAGCAATACTCTCTCGCAAAATACGCTGGACACCATCGCCATAGTTTTCGGCGGGGCCATCGAGAACAATGGTGATGTCGGGATTTGCTTCCATGAATGCTTCGGCAAGAAGCTCTTGTGTTTCTGTCCAGATCGTAGGGATTGCATAGTGAACCCGGATCTCTGTTTCCGCTGTCGCCATTGACGCTGCCAGTGCAAGACCAGCTGATAAAACGATATTCTTCATTTCTTCCTCCATTTGGTTATTTCTTCGATCTGAAGATCGATATTATTGTTTTTTGCTCTGCCTCATCCCTTGAGCCCCGTGTTGGCCAGGCCTTGCGTGAAGCGCTTTTGCGCGAGCAGGAAGCCGATTACCAAAGGGGCAATGATTAATGTTGCACCCGCCATCAGCGGACCGATGTCATCGCCGCTCTCTTCGTCGCGGAAGTAGAGAATGCCGCGCGGGGGCGTTGCTAAGTCAGGGTCAGTCGTCGCGATCAATGGCCAAAAAAGGTCGTTCCAATGCGCCGTGACCGAAAAGATTGCAAAGGCGATTACGGTTGGGAGGCCAAGCGGAAAGGCAATCCTCCAAGCGATGCCCATCTCGCTCATTCCATCGATGCGAGCTGCATCTATCAATTCCTTCGGGATCCGCGCAAACGCCTGGCGAAGCAAGAACGTCCCAAAGGCGGTAGCCACGAAAGGCAAGATCAGCGCGGTGTATGAGTTGAGCAGTTTAAACTCAGCAAACCCAATAAAGACTGGGATTGCCGTCACGTGAAAAGGGACCAAAAGTGCCGCCACAACGCTTGCGAACATCACGTTGCGCCCACGGAAGTCCCTATGTGCCAACGCATAGGCAGCCGGAACAGTAACCAGAAGTTGCAACGCGAGAATTCCGCCAGTGACGATGACGCCGTTCATCAAGTAGAGCGGAATGTCCGTCTGAGAGATTGCGTGCCAATAGTTCTGCAAGGTAGGGCTCTTGGGCAGAAGCGTAATGTCTGTCGAGAACACCTCCGCATGAGGTTTCACAGAAATTGAAAGCATCCAGATGAATGGTAACAAGATCATCGCGGCGCCGACTGAGACAAGTCCCAGCACTATCATGTTTGACATTTTCATCTGTAGTGCACCCGCCGCTCGACCAGCACCAGCTGGATCACGGTCAACAAGAGAAGTGCGAGAAAGAACACCACCGTGATGGCACTAGCGTATCCCGCCTTGAAGTAGACAAATCCCTCGCGATAAAGTGCGTAGACGATTGTATCTGACGCAAAGGCAGGGCCGCCTTGTGTCATCGTTGCGACCGTCTCGAACACACGAAACGCGGTTGCGGCCGTTACAATCATGACAAAGAGTGTCGTCGGTCCAAGCATCGGCCAAGTCACAAGCCAGAACCGTGACCAACCGCTTTCAGCGCCATCCACTTCTGATGCGTCGTAAAGCGTTTCGGGAATCGCACTTAGGCCAGCAAGAAAAAGGACCATATTATATCCGACGCTCTGCCACACGCCGATCATGGCTAAGGAATAGATGACGGTATCGCGATCGCTGAGCCATTGGACGGGTGAAAACCCCAGCGCGACTGCCCAATGATTAAGCAGCCCAAGCGACGGGTGCATGAGCATCTGCCAGCTGACAGCCATCGCAACCAATGTCGCGGCAACAGGAAGAAAGTAGATCGCTTTGAGTGCGTTTGAAATCCTTGGGAGCGTCTTGGACAGACTGTGAAGACCAACCGCCACCAAAAGCCCCAAGCCTACGGACGTCGGTATCACAATCCCTGCGTAGATCAGCGTATTTGTGATGGCTTTACGTCCGATTCTTGAGCCGAAAAGATCTGAAAAGTTTTCTAGCCCTACGAAGTCCGCCGTCCTTGCACCAAATTGATAGTCGGTGAACGCGAGAACAAACACGATGCAAACTGGCAGGAAGATGAAAAGAATAAGGGCAATTGCAGCCGGCCCCACAAGAACAAGGTCTGTTATCCAGCGGCGGCTCATTGGGTGATCTCCTTGCGCTGACCGTCATCTGAGAACGCATGAAGCGATTCAACGGCGGCACCCAGCCGAACATTTTCGCCAATGTCGGGGAGATTGGCGCGACCGCGGACGACCGATCTAAGGATCACGTCCGATGGGCCACGCAGCTTCAAGATAGTTTCTTCGCCATGGAAGGTGATGGACTCCACGGTTGCCTGAAGACCGCCCTTTTGAACTAGACTTAACTCTTCCGGCCTCACTCCGAGCGCCAGTTTTGAACCATCCGAATGCAAGCTCTGACCAGCCCCCGCAGGCAATATGTTCATACGGTGATGTCCAATGAACGTGGCAATTTCTTGTGACGCGGGTTTGTTGAATATCTCTGTTGGCGATCCAGTTTGAACGACTTTGCCGGCGATCATCACGGCAATCCGGTCCGCCATCGAGAGCGCGTCGGATTGATCGTGCGTCACAAGAAGGAACGGATATCCGGTTCGCTTGTGCAGCGCGCGAATCTCTTCCCGTGTCTCAGCACGCAATTGCGTGTCGAGGTTGGAGAGCGGCTCATCCAAAAGAAACGCTGACGGATCGCGAACCAATGCGCGCGCCAATGCAACTCGCTGTTGCTGTCCGCCAGACAACTGACCTGGTTTTCGATGCAGCAATTCCTCTAACCTTAGCATGTCCGCCATTTGCGCGACTGCTAGTTTGATCTCCGCATCTTGAGCACGCGCCCTGGAACTGACCATTCCAGCTCCGGGTAGTCTCTGCAGCGCATTAAGACGACGCAACTTCAGTGGCATTGCTATATTTTGTTGAACCGTAAGGTGTGGATAAAGCGCATAAGATTGAAACATCAGTGCAATGTTTCGGGCTGATGCACTCGCCTGCGTAACGTCCTTGCCTTTCAACATTACTTGGCCTTCAGTCGCAGTTTCGAGACCCGCAAATAGACGAAGCGTTGTAGATTTTCCGCACCCAGATGCTCCCAGAAGCGCCACGAACTCACCCTCTTTGAGTTCAAGCGAAATTCCGTCTACGGCTGTCGTGTTTCCAAATCTCTTGGTAACGTTCTCTAATGAAAGTGCGCCGCTCATTGGATTGCACTGTAAGTAATCTTACATCCCTCTTCCGAATCAGGATGTGCGGCGCAGAAGAACAACGCCTCCAGAACGGCGTGCACCGCAGCTTCTGGGTCATTCATATGGACAACGCCGTCGACGTCAGCCGCACCTGCCAATCCGATGACTGGTTTGGAGAAATGCAACCCATAAGCAACTTCACTGAGGGTCCCATAAGACCCCCCTACTGCAACAAGAACCCGCGCCGACTTGGCAATAATCATGTTGCGCGCTTCGCCCAACCCTGTTGGTAATGGAACGCCAACAAATTCGTTTGCCTCATCGGGAGTACTGCCTGGAAGAATGCCGACCAACAGGCCGCCCGCATCATGACAACCCTTTGATGCTGCTTGCATAACTCCAGATTTTCCTCCGCAGATCAAAGTAATACCGAGCTCTGCAAGAAGGTAGGCTGTACGCTCAGCGGAGATCATTTGCTCATTTGTCGCATCGCGCGGACCAATAATACCGACGACGATATTTCTGAGTGATCTGGACTTGCTCAGGTGCTCGAATGCTCCCCTTGCTGAGATCGCCACGCCGCTCTGATTACTAGGGCACAATGTCCACCTGCGAACGTTGAGTTCTTGGCCATCAAGCAAAATTTCGCCCGAAGATGTCTTTGTTATTTTGGGAATCATTGCCTTTTGCCACCGTCTATGTAGGATATGTTACAAATGTAAGCTATATGACATGAGAAGATGACAGTCCAGAAAAAAAATCCACCACTTACCGACCGGCAATCCAAAATACTCCTAATGGTTGAAGAGTCCGGCTATGCCACACTTGAAGGACTCTCCGAAAAGTATGGTCTCTCAATGCAAACTGTCCGCCGAGACATCATTGCTTTGTCTGATGCCGGCCGCCTACAGCGGTTTCACGGCGGGGCCGGCCCAATTGAACGGGAAGAAGCAACACGACTGGATTACAAGTCCAAGCAGGATATCTCCCGCCCGGAAAAAATGGCGATTGGTAAGTCGGCTGCAGCACTTATCCATGATGGAGCGACACTATTTTTGGATGTTGGTACTACGATGGAAGCTTGTGCATCCGTCTTGTCGAGAAAGAAGGGCTTCACTATCTTCACGAACTCAATGCCTGCCGCGCTGAAATTTGACCCACAAGATCATCAGGTCTTTGTTCTTGGTGGCAAAATGGCAGGCAGAGACGGCTCAATCGTGGGAATGGAAGCGCTCAATCTCATTAGGGATGTCAGCTTAGACTACGCGCTCATTGCCTGCTCAACTATCGATCAAGATGGGCGTGTCATGGACTTTGACCTAGACAAGATAGCTATCAAGAAGGCTGCAATGAATGCGGCTCAAAAATCTTTACTTCTTGCAACCCAAAGTAAGTTCGGTCGGCCCGGCCTCGCGGTTATCGCACGCACCGAGCAATTCGACGCCGTCGTCACACATGAACAAGCTCCAGCCTGATGGGAGTGTCTTTTTGTACGGCTGATCAGGTCAAGGCACTTCCAGGATGCGCCCGGCTGACCATCGCAACCGAACTCTTGAATG
>CALCGO010000126.1 GCA_937901055.1 uncultured Rhodobacterales bacterium | reverse complement strand
GCGACGGTTGTTTTGGCTTCGGCGATTTATGTGAATTTCTTCGCTCACCATTTCATGCCCGATATGCGGTATATGCTAATGTTGGCGACTGTTGGGCTGTTCTGGAAAACGAGGGTGTATTTCACGCCATTCGGGGCGCGGTTGTGGATGCCGATGCTAGCCGCAGCGATACTGTCGAGCTTGTTTCTTTATATTGCCGAGAATGTCGGAACGCTGACAGGCACGTGGTTATATAGCGGAACGGCCAACTTTAGTTTCGCTTCGATTGCGAAGATGGGGTCGTGGTATTTGTTGTTGTTTGTCAGTTTTGTGCAAGTCAGCCTTGTGTATCGCCACGCCTTAGTGCCCAATGGGGAACAGGAGGAAACCTAATGAAATATCTACATGTTATGGTTCGGGTCAAAGACCTTGACGCGTCAATGCGCTTTTATTGTGATCTGATGGGGATGGAGGAAATCCGTCGCCACGAAAGCGAGGCGGGGCGCTTTACGCTGGTTTATCTGGCGGCACCCGGGCAGCCGGAGGTTCCGTTGGAGCTGACGTATAACTGGGATGGCGACACTGGTTTGCCGTCTGACAGCCGGCATTTCGGGCATCTGGCCTATGAGGTCGATAATATTTACGAGACGTGTCAGTTCTTGCAGGACAACGGGGTGATTATTAATCGGCCGCCAAGGGATGGGCATATGGCGTTTGTACGCTCGCCCGACAATATCTCGATCGAGTTGTTGCAAAAGGATGGCTCCTTGGAGTTGGCCGAGCCTTGGTTAAGCATGGAGAGCGTCGGTAGTTGGTAAAAACGCCTATCAGGTTTTGGTTAGTGTTATTGGCAATGGTTTTGCCGCTGCCTGCCAAAGCCTGCTCGGTGGCGATCGTGTTTGCTATTGATATTTCGCGGAGCGTTAGCCCTGCGGAGTATATCTATCAGAAGAACGGATTGGCGCGGGCGTTGGTTAGCCCCGAAATTCAGCAAGTGATTTCTTTCTATCCCGACGGTGTTATGGCGACGGTGACGGTCTGGAGCGCGGCTTCGCAGCAAAAACAAATGGTTCCGTGGGCGTTGTTGCACGGGCGCGCCTCAATCCTGGATTTTTCCCGTGATATTGCCGATATGCGCCGCCCGTACAGGTTCGATTTAACGGCAATAGCAAATGCGTTGATACATGCCGGGCAGATGCATTTGGAAAATCCGGTTAAGTGTGATCGGCTGGTTATTGATATCTCGGGCGACGGGGTGACGAGCGTGATTGGGCAGCATCCTCAGAGTATTGCGGAAGGGTTGGCCGCCAATGGTGTGATTGTAAACGCACTTGTGATTGCCGGAGCGAACCCAGACCCCGTAAGGTATTATGCAGAGCAGGTTGTTCGGGGACCCGGCGCGTTTATGATAGTCGCGGATGGTTTTAAGGATTTCGAGGAAGCTATGCTTAGGAAACTGATGCGGGAGTTGGCGCCTGCCGTTGCGATGCTGGATACTGGTGAATGATGAAGCGGTTAATACATTTGATTTTGGGGTTGGCTGTATGGCTTTTGCCTACGACGTCGATCGCGGCGTGTTCGATTGCCTTGGCGTTGACGGTGGATGTATCCGGTTCGATTAACGAGCGCGAATACCGCCTACAGATGGATGGTCTGGCTGAGGCGTTGCGTGATCCGGCGGTGGCGGACGCATTGGTGGCGTCCGAAGTTGCATTGATTCTTGTGCAGTGGTCGGGTGCTGGTCGGCAGGAAGTTTCGGTGCCGTGGCGGCGGATGGTGTCGCACAGTGATGTGGCGGAATTTGCGGATTTGGCGCAAACCGCACCGCGGGCTTGGAACGTGTTCTCGACCGGTATTGGTGATGCGTTGCTGTTTACTTCGGCGCAGTTTGATGAAGTCGCGGATTGCGAGCATAAAGTCATCGACGTGTCCGGTGACGGCTATTCAAACGAGGGGTCGGACCCGTTGGAAGTCGCGCAGATGTTAGCGTCGCAGGGTTTCCAGATTAACGGGTTGGCGATTGAAGACGACGAGTTCGAGTTGACTGCATATTTCAAACACAACGTTGTGGCAGGCGAAGCAGCGTTTGTTTTTACGGCCGAAACCTATGCGGATTATCCACGCACCATTTGGCGAAAGTTGTTAAGCGAATTGATTGTACCGATCAGTTAGGGAGGAACCATGAAACATATATTATTCTGGGCACTCGCGGTGGTGAATTTTGTCGCTGGACCTGTTGCAGCGTGCAGCATGGCGTTGGTGCTGGCGATTGATGTTTCCAGTTCCATTGATAGCGGCGAATACCAGTTCCAGACCTACGGGCTGGCGGATGCGTTGCTGGACCCAGAAATCATGGACGTGCTGGTACAACATCAAGTGGCTCTGTCGGTCGTGCAATGGTCAGGTGCGGGCGAGGGGGATTTGACGATCCCTTGGCGGAGGATGTTATCTTATAGCGAGGTGAAGGATTTTTCGACGCGGGTGCGCGACATGGCGCGTAAGTGGGAAGGGTCGAATACGGCGGTGGGTGATGCGATAGCGTTTTCGGCGGCGCAGTTTGAGCGGGTGTCCGATTGTGCGCGCAAGGTGATTGATGTGTCGGGCGACGGATCCTCGAATGCGGGGTTGAATGCGGGGATTGAAAGCCGCAAGGCGGAGGCTGCGGGGATCGAGATTAACGGGATTGCGATTGATATCATCGGGGCCAGCATCACGGCGTTTTACACACGGTTTGTGGTGACGTCTGACGGGTTTGTGATTACCTCGCGCGGGTTCAGCGATTATCCGAGGTCGATCAGGGAAAAGTTGCTGCGCGAGCTGATCAAGCCGGGGAGTTAAGGGATTGTGAAATGCGTTGATTATTTTACGAAACTTCGTGTGCAATACTCATGTTATATATTCGTAATTATATTTACGTTCTATCTTCGGTTGAAGATAAAAAATCGCTATTTGGAATTATAAGTCGTCGTAAATGGGTGTTATTGAGGAACTGTGATGAAAAATTTAGTATTAGCCGCTGGAATTTTTAGCTGCGTGGCAAGTGGAGCATTTGCGGGAGTTCTTTCATTTACCCCCGAAGTTGAACCTATACTGGTGGCGGATGAAGTTACTTCAGACTGGAGCGGTTTGTATTTAGGTGGAAAATACATAAACGCTTTTGAAGGGGCGCAGACATACTATTTCAATGATGTCCGCGATCCTTTTGACCGCCCGATGGCAGGTGAGATGTTTGGCGGGTTTATTGGGTATAACATTCAAAAAGACGACACCGTGTACGGCGTCGAGCTAGCCTATGCGGTAGGCGACATAAACCGTTCTGACGGTGGTGGAAGACCTGACAATACGCACACGTATCTAGCGGACGCAAAATTACGTGTGGGGCATTCGTTTGGTCGCACTTTGGTGTTTGCAACGGTAGGTCTGGCAGCCTCCAATTGGCAAGAAAATGTACGCGGTGACGTTGGAACTGCGGGATATAGCTATGGCGCTGGCATTGATTACAAAATCTGGAAAGACCTGTTCGTTGGTGCGGAATACGTGCACCGCGACTTAACTTCTGGCGCGTTCCCGTGGAGCAGCTCGGATGAATACTTTACGTCTTCGCTGGATTCCATTGAACTACGGCTTGGCTGGAACTTCTAGTGCTTCTAAACACGGCCTATTTAATGCTCCGATAGTCATACCGGAGCGTTTTTTGTATGATGGGGCAGGCCAGCGTGCAAAAAAACCAATAGCCCTCTTTTCGAATCCCGTAAATGCACCTATATATAGAGCGTCCCTTCGGGGACTATGGTGATAAACGCGCATGTAATAGACGGTTCGGACCCGGGGGCGGTACCCGGCGACTCCACCAATATCCCTTCATTTGAGGGATCATGGGGTCGAAATAGGATCGACGGACGTTCAAAGATGTTAGCTTTTGCTCGGTTGACTGCCACCGTTATCGGCGTAAAATGTACAATTGCAAATGACAATCGTGCTCCAAGCAAGATGGCTATCGCTGCTTAATTGCAGCTAATGTAGCTTTCAAGTTTGAAACCTAACTCCAGTAGATTAGCGTCTGCTGGCGGGGGTCGGAGGTCCCTGGCAACAGAAACCTCCACTTTTCCTTACAATTTAATTGATGATTAGGGCTTGGGCTTTTTGTCGGATGTCGTCCGGAAATTCGACAGCTTTGCGGGCGGATGTGTCCAGGTATACGGCGACGGATTCGACGGTAGCGCTGACCTCGCCGGATTCGCAGTCGACCATGGTGTGCAGAAACCTGATGGTCTTGGCTTTGATTTCGATGGGGTGCGAGAAGACCTCCAACGTGTCGCCTGCATGGGCTTCGCGTTTATATAGGATTTTTTGTTCAAGGGCGGCCATACCACGGCCGCTTTCGCGTAATCGTGTGGGGGAAAGGCCAATGTTGGCGAAGAATGCCCATGTCGCTTCGTCGAATTTGCCAATGTACCACATGACGTTCATGTGATTCATGTGATCGCAATGCCATGGGTAGACCGTGCCTTTGTAGGTTAACTCGCCGTAGTTCATTTAGGTTTCCTTTGTTGGGTCGTCTGGGGTGTCTGCCAAAACCATCAATGTGGCCAGGGATGTCGCGCAGTGGGTTTCGATGCCGTCTTTGACGCTGAATAAATCCGTATGGGCGACGGTTACGCGGCGGCCGGGGCGTAGAACTTGACCGCGAGCGATCAGTAGTTCGCCGTTGGCAGGGGCCATGATGTTCAGTTTGTATTCGATTGTCAGGATGGAATCCGCGGGTTTCAAAAGTGTGAATGCTGCGTAGCCGCCGGCGTTATCTGCGAGTGTGCCGATGACGCCACCATGGAAGTACCCGTGTTGTTGTGTCAGATTTTTTGCATAGGGAAGTTGTAGTTCGCAAAAACCGGCATCCAGTTCGGTTATACGGGCGCCCAGCGTTTCCATAAACTGCTGACGTGTGAAACTGGCGCGCGTTCTGGCGGCATAGTCTTCGTTTCGGATCGTGAATTTCGACATCGGCTCCTCCTGCGGGCCACGATAGCCACGGGTAGCGGTCTGCCAAGTGAAACGTAGCGTCGCCAGAATGCTTGCTTAAACGCCATATTCATGTATCGTGATGTGTAATAAGAAATCGGAACAGGGGACTATTTGATGAAAATTATCAGCAATATATTAACGCTAATAGGCTTGGCTGCAATCGGTGTGATGATCTGGATCGGGCCGACGGCGTATAAGTACAAGGTCGCCTTTGACGGTTTTGATGAAAAAGCTTTCGAGATGTACAAAGGCTTGGGCGAGCGTTTGATCGAACACGGTAACGCGGTTGGTGCCACGGTTTGGAGTGCGAAAGTTGCAGATGGGTTAACCTTTGAAGAGGTCGATCAGTCAATCCGCAATATCGCGATTGAACGGAATATTCGGGGCGTTGGTGATCTGCCATTGGGCGATCAGGTTGCTGCGATGAACGGCACACCTTGGCGCAAGTTGAACATCTATCTTTATTGCAACCCGCTGACGGCGGCGAAGATGGTGGAACATGACATCGCTTATGCGGCGTACCTGCCGTGCCGGATTTCGTTGGTCGAGGACGAACACGGCGATCTGTGGATCTATACGCTGGACATGGATTTGATGATCTATGGCGGCGAAACGTTGCCACCGGAGCTGCTGGCAGAGGCGTTGGAAGTTAAGGATATCATGTTGGATATTCTGGAACGCGCGGCTGAAGGCGACTTCTAGGGTAACGCAAAAAATATCGCGATGAGCGGAAGTAACAGCATGGCAATTACCGTTTGCCATGCGAGAATATCTGCATAAAGGTCCGCATCCCGGCCCATCTGTTTCGCTACAATGTATCCGTTGGATGCTGCGGGGACGGCC
>CALCGO010000125.1 GCA_937901055.1 uncultured Rhodobacterales bacterium | reverse complement strand
GTTGACCTTCCCAAACAAGGCAACTAAAAATTGCCTCGGCGTGCGGCACGCGAAACAATTACCGTGCGTCACTTTGCTTGCACGAAGTGTCTAACATGACAATTTGCGCATGAAATACTATTACCCCCTGCAATCAGGGGTGTTTCGTGGCCCATAATTGCTGCGATTGAATCACAAACGGGGACGACCCCGAAAATTGGAGTAGACACAATGACCCGTCAACTGACCGGCGCCCAAATAGTAGTTCAAGCCTTGAAGGATCAAGGTGTCGACACAGTCTTTGGTTACCCCGGCGGCGCTGTCCTTCCAATTTACGACGAGATTTTCCAACAAAACGAGATCCGCCACATCATCGTGCGCCACGAACAAGCTGCGACCCACGCCGCCGAAGGCTATGCGCGTTCTACCGGCAAACCCGGCGTTGTTCTGGTAACCTCCGGCCCGGGGGCGACGAATGCCGTTACGGGCATGACGGATGCACTGCTCGACTCGATCCCGATGATTGTTCTGACCGGACAAGTACCGACCTTCATGATCGGTAACGACGCCTTTCAGGAGGCTGACACGATTGGCATCACCCGCCCTTGCACGAAGCATAACTGGCTGGTGAAAGATACGAACATCTTGGCTGAAACCATCCACCAAGCGTTCCACGTGGCCACAACCGGTCGCCCTGGCCCCGTTCTTGTGGACATCCCCAAGGACGTTCAGTTCGCGATGGGTGATTACACAACAAAGCCGAAGACCAAGATTTCGCATTACCAGCCGCGCGTGAAAGGCGACATTGAAGCCATCACCAAAGCTGTCGAGATGTTGGAAAAGGCAAAACGCCCTATCATTTATTCCGGCGGTGGCGTTATCAATTCCGGTGTTGGCGCCAGTCAGCTGCTACGTGAGCTGTCGGATGCGACTGGCACACCTATCACCTCGACGTTGATGGGCCTTGGCGCCTACCCTGCGTCGGGTAAAAACTGGCTGGGCATGCTGGGCATGCACGGCACCTACGAGGCCAACATGGCCATGCATGATTGTGATTTCATGCTTTGCGTTGGTGCACGTTTTGACGACCGCATCACTGGTCGCACCGATGCGTTCAGCCCGAACAGCTATAAAGTGCATATCGACATTGACCCGTCCTCGATCAACAAAATCATCCACGTGGACACGCCAATCATCGGCGATATTGGCCATGTTCTGGAGGATATGCTCAAGGTTTGGAAGGCCCGCGGGCGTAAAACCAACGCCGCAGGTATCGCCAAATGGCAAGCGCAGGTAGCTGAATGGAAAGCTGTTGAGTGCCTAAAATACAAAGGCTCCGACACGATCATCAAACCGCAATACGCGCTGGAACGACTTGAAGCTCTGACAAAAGATCGTAATCGGTATATCACAACCGAGGTTGGCCAACACCAGATGTGGGCCGCGCAATACCTGACTTTCGAAGACCCGCACCGCTTTATGACTTCCGGCGGCTTGGGAACGATGGGCTACGGCACACCGGCATCCATGGGCGTGCAACTCGCACATCCAGACGCGCTGGTGATCAACGTCGCGGGCGAGGCCAGCTGGCTAATGAACATGCAAGAAATGGGCACGGCAACCCAGTACAACCTGCAAACCAAACAGTTCATCCTTAATAACGAGCGCTTGGGAATGGTCCGCCAATGGCAGGAACTTTTACACGGCTCGAGATATTCGCAGAGCTGGTCCGAGTCCCTACCCGACTTCGTCAAACTGGCCGAAGCCTTCGGGGCCAAGGGCATCCGCTGCTCCGATCCCGCTGATCTGGATGATGCAATTATGGAGATGTTGGATCATAACGGCCCGGTGATTTTCGATTGCCTCGTCGAGAAACACGAAAACTGTTTCCCGATGATCCCCAGCGGCGCCGCCCATAACGAGATGCTGATGGGTGACGATAAAACCGAGGATGCGATCAAAGGCAAAGGTGCTGCGTTAGTTTAATAACGCAGTACAACATCATGAAACCTCTGATATATTTCAGCTATGGCATGACAAAATGCGGCACCACGCTGGCCTTTCACATGGTCAGCGAGGCGCTTGCGCAAGCGGGGTTTGAACAACACCGCTTGCCCGCGCATTTGATCGGCCCGAACAAAAAACTGAACTTCGGTCAACACTTCACCGACGATCAGACCGACGAGCTGTGGGCAGCCGTGCGATCCATCGGCCATCCGATCGTTATCAAAACCCATACCCGCCCCGATCCGGCAATCGTGCGCCTGATCCAGAACGGCCAAGCCATAGCGCACGCCTGCTACCGTGACCCGCGAGACATGGCGCTTTCGATGCTCGACCACGGGATACGTGCCCGCGAAGCAGGAAAACCGGCCTTCGCCGAAATCGAAACGCTAGAAGATGCTAAATCCGGCATTCGCAACCAATGCGACAGCCTGACCGCGTGGCTACGCCTGCCAAACATCCTGCCACTAGACTTCGAGGATATCGCATTTGACATGCAGACCACGGTTCAACGCATTCTCGACCAACTCGACATCAGCGGAGACCCTGAAAAAATCGTTGCCAAGGTCCTAGACGGGCGGTTTACCCAGCTCAATAAGGGTATCAGCCAACGGCATAAATCGGAAATGTCGCCACAGGACGTCCGCGAATTTGACCTCGAATTCGCCCCCCTGATGACCCGTCTAATCGACAACAAACACAGCCTACCCACGGACGGCGCCATATCCCTGCCCCCGCCATATGAACTCCGCATATCCGTTTAGCCATAGACATTCAGCCCGATATTGCAGACACTGAAGACGACGAAAAGGAAAACACGATGAACGCTCTTACATTAAAAAAAGGCGCTTCCAAGAAAAGCGCGTACGACCTCAAAAACCCGCTTGGTGATGTGGTTGAAACACACACATTAACCGTCATCGTTGATAACGAAGCAGGTGTTCTTGCCCGCGTCATCGGCTTGTTTTCCGGACGCGGCTACAATATCGATAGCCTGACAGTTGCCGAAACAGATCACGAGGGTCACCTATCCCGTGTGACGATCGTCACTACTGGAACCCCGGCGGTGATCGAACAAATCAAAGCGCAGCTTGATCGTATGATTCCGATCCACAGCGTAAGCGATTTAACTGTCGATGGTCCTTCTGTTGAACGCGAGCTCGCCATGTTGAAAGTAACCGGTGAAGGCGACAAACGTGTCGAAGCTATGCGGCTTGCTGATATTTTTCGTGCAAACGTCGTTGATACAACACTAACCAGCTTCGTCTTCGAGATCACCGGTACGCCCGAAAAGATCGACGCGTTTGTTGAACTCATGCGTCCGCTGGGCCTAACTGATCTGGCCAGAACTGGCGTTGCTGCTTTAGCACGCGGCGTTTAATATCAGCTAGTTACATGACACTTATAATGTAAACAAAAAATGGGGGATGGTTATACCACCCCCCAGTTTCGCAATTCAGGCTCTCCATTGTCACCGCTCGGTTCGTTGCCTGCGGCCTGAACGCCGGAAGTTTGCTAAGCAGATTAGCAAACCTCCACCTGTCTGTAATTCAGCTACACCCAGAGGTTCCCCCGCAAGTGTTACACTTCATACAGGTTCCGTTACGCACCAAAGTGAAATTCCCGCATTCGCCACAAGGATCGCCCTCGTAGCCCTGCATCTTCGCTTTGGTCCGGTCATCCATCACCGCGGCAGACGTCATCGTCACGGTCTCGCTTACTGTCTCGGTCTCCACGACAGCTTGCATTCCTACCAGTTCATCCGGCACGCGCTTGCGCAAATACCCCGTGGACGAAATCTGGCGGATCATGTCGATGGAGGATTTAGCAGCATCCCCGTCGATATCGCCAATATTGCTAACGCCTTCTTCGGTTCCACGTCCCACCGTGTCAAAACTCTCGCCGCTTGGCTGCACATGCGCCAAATCGGTGCGATCCAGATAGGAAACAGCCAGTTCGCGGAAAATATAGTCAAGGATCGAGGTCGCGTTCTTGATGCTATCATTCCCTTGAACCATGCCCGCAGGCTCAAACCGCGTAAACGTAAACGCATCGACAAACTCTTCGAGCGGCACCCCATATTGCAACCCGACCGAGATCGCGATGGCGAAATTATTCATCATCGCCCGGAAACCGGCGCCCTCTTTGTGCATATCAATGAAGATTTCACCCAAGTTGCCGTCTTCATACTCGCCGGTCCGCAGATAAACCTTATGTCCACCAACAACCGCCTTTTGGGTATACCCCTTACGACGTTGCGGAAGTTTCTCGCGGCCACGTTCAACCTGCTGCACGATGATTTTTTCAACGATTTTCTCTGCAAGAATGGCCGGGCGTTCGGCAGCAGTAGCCTCCGCCAGAATTTCTTCCAAATCCTCATCGTCATCAATCAATGCAGACGAAAGCGGCTGTGACAGCTTCGATCCGTCACGATAAAGCGCATTCGCTTTCACACCCAAAGACCAGCTAAGCTCGTAAGCCGCCTTACATTCTTCGATTGTAGCATCATTCGGCATGTTGATCGTCTTGGAGATAGCACCCGAGATGAAACTCTGCGCCGCTGCCATCATTTTGATATGGCTGTCGACACTAAGATACCGCTTGCCGATCTGTCCGCAGACGTTCGCACAATCGAAAACTTTGTAATGCTCTTCTTTAAGGAACGGCGAACCCTCCAGTGTCATAGTTCCGCAAACATGGCAGTTTGCGTCGCTGATTTGCTGGCGTGTGTACCCAAGATGGCGAAGCAGGTCGAACGACGGATCGTTCAGTTTTTCTTGTGGAATTCCAAGGGTGTTACGGCAGAAATCTTCGCCCAACGTCCATTGGTTGAACACGAATTTGATGTCAAATGCCGTTGGCATCGCAGCCTCAACCTTGTCGATCTCAACCGCACTGAACCCATGCCCCAACAACGAGGTATGATTAATCCCCGGCGCATTGCCAATCGTGCCGTGCCCGACAGCATAAGACGTGATTTCCTCAATCTGGCTTGTCGAATAGCCCAGATTGCTAAGCGCAGCTGGAACTGAACGGTTGATGATTTTGAAATATCCACCACCGGCAAGTTTTTTGAATTTCACCAGCGCGAAATCAGGTTCGATACCTGTCGTATCACAATCCATAACCAGCCCAATCGTGCCAGTCGGTGCAATCACAGAAACCTGCGCGTTGCGATAGCCATGCTCTTCACCCAGCTTCAACGCCTCGTCCCACGCTTTATGCGCAAGGTTGATCAACTGGCCGTCAGGGCAATTGTCATGATCCAGCGGCACTGGCATAACAGCCAGCCCCTCGTACCCCTTCGTTTCGCCATAAGCGGCACGGCGGTGGTTACGCATAACCTTCAACATATGATCTGCGTTCTTGGCATAGCCGTCAAACGGCCCCAACTCCTTGGCCATCTCCGCCGAAGTTTTATATGCAACCCCCGTCAGGATCGCTGTCAAAGCCGCGCCAAGTGCGCGCCCTTCATCAGAGTCATACCCAAAGCCCATGTTCATCAGCAGGCCGCCGATGTTGGCATAGCCAAGACCAAGCGTACGGAATTTGTATGACAGCTCGGCAATTTCCCGCGACGGGAACTGCGCCATAAGAACAGAGACTTCCAACGTCATCGTCCACAAACGACAAGCGTGGATGTACCCTTCCGCGTCAAACTGCCCGTCATGCAAGAACGTCAGCAAGTTCATCGAGGCCAGATTACACGCCGTATCATCAAGGAACATGTATTCCGAACAAGGGTTCGACCCACGGATCTCCCCGTCTTCGGGGCATGTGTGCCAGTCATTAATGGTGTCATGGAACTGGATGCCCGGATCGGCACATGCCCATGCTGCGTGGCCGACCTGA
>CALCGO010000124.1 GCA_937901055.1 uncultured Rhodobacterales bacterium | reverse complement strand
AATGTCTTGTGTTTCCCGTTCATCTTCAGGGGTGCGCTGGATGTCGGGGCAACCACAATTAACGACGCAATGGAGGTTGCTTGTGTCGAGGGGATAGCGGAACTTGCGCGGGCTTCTACCAGTGCAGAAGCGGCGGCGGTTTACAAGGACGAGAGCCTGAAATTTGGCCCCGACTACTTGATCCCGAAACCATTCGATCCGCGTCTGTTGGCGATCGTTTCCTGCGCGGTTGTAAAGGCCGCGATGGAAAGTGGCGTTGCAAGCCGTCCGATTTCGGATTTGGTGGCGTATAAGCAAAAGCTCGACGGGTCGGTCTTCAAGTCTGCGTTGATCATGCGCCCGGTATTTGCGGCAGCTAACAACGCCGTGCGGAAAATTGTCTTTGCCGAGGGGGAAAGCGAACGCGTACTTCGCGCCGCCCACGCTATGGTTGAAGAGATGACCGACAAACCAATTTTGATCGGTCGCCCGGACGTTATCGCGGCACGATGCGAAAAATTTGGTTTGCCTATCAAGGAAGGCCGTGATTTCGAATTGGTTAACCCTCAAAACGACCCGCGGTTTCGTGATTACTGGGGCAGCTATCACGAAATTATGCAACGTCGTGGTGTGACGCCGGAACTGGCCAAGGCGATTATGCGAACCAACACAACAGCGATTGGTGCCGTGATGGTGCATCGCGGGGACGCGGATAGCCTGATTTGCGGTACGTTCGGGCAGTATTTGTGGCATTTGAAATACATTCAACAGATTTTGGGTACAGAGCGGATGCGCGCCGTCGGGGCTTTGTCGCTGATGATTTTGGAAGACGGTCCGCTGTTTGTTGCCGACACACACGTAAATCCTGAACCAACTGCACAGCAGATGGCGGACACTGTGGTGGCGGCCGCGCGTCACGTGCATCGATTTGGTCTGGAACCAAAAGTGGCGCTGTGTTCGCACTCGCAGTTCGGGAATTTGCCAACGGAATCTGCATGCCGGATGCGTGAAGCAATCGAGATTTTGGATAGCATGGACCTCGACTTCGTTTACGAGGGTGAGATGCATACCGACGCAGCGCTTGATGAAAATCTACGCCGCAAGATTTATCCGAACTCGCGATATGACGGGGCGGCCAACGTGCTGGTTTTCGCCAATTCCGATGCGGCTAGCGCGGTTCGCAACATCTTGAAAATGTCAGCCAATGGACTGGAAGTCGGACCTATTCTAATGGGAATGGGGAACAGGGCGCATATTGTGACGCCCTCGATCACAGCGAGGGGATTGCTGAATATTGCGGCACTCGCCGGAACGCCGGTCAATGTATATGAATAATAATAAGAAAACGATCACCTCGAGGGGGCGTCGATGAAAACGCCGGGGCTGGAGGGCCTCAGATCATAGGAGAATAAGATGAGTTACAAATCTGTGTATGACGGCTGGAAAGCCGACCCCGAGGCATTCTGGATGGAAGCCGCGGAGGCGATTAGCTGGACTAAAAAGCCAACGCGCGCGTTGGATTCCAGCAATGCACCCCTTTACGAGTGGTTCACCGATGGCGAGGCGAACACCTGTTATAACGCGCTGGACCGGCACGTTGAAGCAGGGCGCGGCGATCAAACGGCGATCATCTATGATAGCCCGATCACGGGTGCGAAACGCAAAATTTCCTATGCGGAGTTGACTGATCAGGTCGCTTTGCTAGCTGGTGCGCTGAAAGCCAAGGGAATTGGCAAGGGCGACCGTGTATTGATTTACATGCCGATGGTACCTGAGGCGTTGAATGCAATGTTGGCCTGCGCGCGCATCGGGGCGGTGCACTCTGTTGTTTTCGGTGGATTTGCCGCGAACGAATTGGCTGTGCGGATTGATGATGCAACGCCCAAAGCGATTATAGCCGCATCCTGCGGGATCGAGCCGGGGCGGGTGATCAAGTATAAACCGCTGCTCGATGGCGCGATTGAACTGGCGGCGCATAAGCCGGAATTCACGATTATCCTTCAGCGCGAACAGGCACAGGCGGATATGACCGAGGGACGCGATTTCGATTGGTTCGGCGTGCAAGAAGGCGTCGAGCCTGCCGATTGCGTACCAATTGGTGGCGCAGATCCACTGTATATTCTGTATACCTCCGGTACGACAGGCCAACCCAAAGGCGTGGTGCGGCCAAGTGGCGGGCATATGGTTGCGCTGAACTGGACTATGAAAAATATTTATAACGTCGAGCCAGGAGAAGTTTTCTGGGCGGCTTCGGATGTTGGCTGGGTCGTTGGGCATTCGTATATTTGTTATGCGCCGCTGATCTACGGATCCACCGCGATTGTGTTCGAGGGCAAGCCTGTCGGGACGCCTGATGCCGGCACATTCTGGCGGGTGATCGAGGAACATAAGGTGACGTCGTTCTTCACGGCCCCCACCGCTTTCCGGGCTATCAAACGCGAGGACCCGGCCGGGGAGTTTGTGAAAAAGTACGACCTAAGCAGTCTAAAAGCCCTCTATTTGGCGGGTGAGCGTGCCGACCCTGACACGATTATTTGGGCGCAAGACCAGCTTGGCATTCCGGTAGTAGACCACTGGTGGCAGACTGAAACCGGTTTTTCGATCGCAGCAAATCCGTTGGGATTGGAGGAGTTGCCAATGAAACTCGGCTCGCCAACCGTTGCAATGCCTGGGTTCGACGTGCAGGTTTTGGGCGATGACGGCCACCAATTGCCAGCCGGAGAGTTGGGCGCAATTGCGATCAAGCTGCCGCTGCCACCGGGAACATTACCAACACTTTGGAATGCTGAAGAACGGTTCGTTAAATCCTACCTTGATACTTTTTCCGGGTATTACGAAACAGGTGACGCCGGAATTATTGACGAGGACGGCTACCTTTACATCATGGCGCGGACGGATGACGTGATTAACGTCGCTGGCCACCGCTTGTCGACTGGCGCGATGGAGGAGGTTCTAGCCGCTCATCCAGATGTGGCAGAATGTGCAGTGATCGGTGTTGCGGATCAGTTGAAGGGGCAATTGGCGCTTGGCTTCATCTGTCTCAATAATGGTGTTAACCGCTCACACGAAGAAATTGTCGCTGAGGTGGTGAAACTGGTACGTGAGAAAATCGGACCAGTGGCGGCTTTCAAACTGACACTTGTGGTTGACCGTCTACCTAAAACCCGTTCAGGAAAAATCTTGCGTGGGACTATGGTTAATATCGCCGACGAGACGCCGTGGAAGATGCCTGCAACGATTGATGATCCGGTTATTTTGGACGAAATCACAGCAGCGTTGAGAACGCTTGGCTATGCAGGTGGTTCTTCACGGTAACTTTTGCTCGCGAAGGCTTGACTGGAATGTTGAGGGATTTGCCCGTATCAAGTGGTAACCCTCAACTTTCGGAGCCCCGATGCGTTTAATCAAAATCCTTGTAGTAGCCTTCGGTTTATGGCTGCCCTCTGCCGTCTTTGCACAAAATGTCGTTGTAGAGCTGTTTACCTCGCAAGGATGCAGCTCTTGCCCACCTGCGGATGATGTTTTGCGTGAGTTGGCGTCGGAGGATGGCGTGATAGTACTGGGGTGGCACGTCGATTATTGGGATTATCTGGGCTGGAAAGACAAGTTTTCACGCCCAGAAAATACCGAGCGCCAGATGGGGTATCGCAATCGCTGGAACCTGCGGACGCTTTACACGCCACAAGCGGTCATCCACGGCGAGACGCAGATTGTTGGTAGCAACGAGCGGAAAATCCGCATGTATGTTGACCAGTTTCAAGCCGAACAGCCGATGCTAGAAGTTGGCTTGAACACATCAGGCGATACCGCGAACATCAAGATTTCGGCGCTGGCGTCCAGATTGCCAGCGGCGGATATTTTTCTTGTCCGTGTTATTCCCGAAGCGACAACTAACATCTCGCGCGGGGAGAATGCAGGCCGGTCTATCATTTATGTCAACGTCGTCGAAGAGATGACATGGGTCGGCAACTGGAATGGCAGGTCAGATGTAAAGGTTAATGCGTCGCTTAAGGGCGGCAGCCGATATGTGATTTTGGTTCAAGCGAAAGATTTCGGCCCTGTTTTGGGGGCGGAATACGTGAACTAAAGACTCCAATACCTGACGTTTCTAGGTATGTCGCCGCGGTTCAACGCGGAACGAATGTCAACTATGGCCCCGCCGTCACGCACCAGCTTAGCCACATCACCTTCGATGTATTCGTGGTGCGGCACAGCCAAAATGAGCAAATCGAGCTTGGGCATATCGCCGGCATCGACCCAATCAAACGCGCCCTCGGGTATTTCAGCGCGGTTGGCCATCGGGTCATGCACGATTGGGCGCACACCGAATTCGGAAAGAGCATCCAGCACATCGAAGGTCTTGGAATTTCGCAAATCCGGCACGTTTTCCTTGAACGTTAACCCGAGCACGCCAACATTGGCACGCGACAAGGGGACGTTAAGCGACGCTAGCATTTTGACAGCTTTGGCGGCGATAAACGCGCCCATACCATCGTTCACATGGCGACCTGACAGAATAATCTCTGAATGATAACCGACTTCCTCCGCCTTGGCGGTCAAATAGTAGGGGTCCACGCCTATGCAATGGCCGCCAACCAAACCGGGGGTAAAGGGCAGGAAGTTCCACTTGGTCGAGGCCGCTTCGATTACGTCGCTGGTTTGAACATCAAGGCGGTCGCAGATGATTGCAATTTCGTTCATTAGGGCAATGTTAACATCTCGTTGGGTGTTTTCGATCACTTTGGCCGCCTCGGCAACGCGAATAGTAGGGGCACGGTGGACGCCAGCATGGACAAGCGTGCCGTAAACGTCCGCGACACGTTCAAGGGATTCTGCGTCTTGGGCTGCGACCACCTTGGTGATATTTTCAAGCCTGTGTTCCGTATCGCCCGGGTTAATACGTTCGGGGCTATACCCCAGCTTGAAGTCGACCCCGCAGCGTAACCCGGAAATCTCGGCAAGGATCGGACCACAGATGTCTTCGGTGACACCGGGGTAGACGGTGGATTCAAACACTACGATTGCACCTTTGGACAAGTGTGGGGCGATCGTTTTACACGCCGCCCGCAACGGCGAGAGGTCCGGCCTGTTGCCCTTGTCGATAGGGGTCGGAACTGTGACGATGAAGAAGCTGGCCAATGATAGGCTCGCGACGGAATGGGTGACCACAAGGTGCGATTCCATTATTTCCGCGCGGCTAATTTCCAACGTGCTATCGAAGCCGTCGTCGAGCTGAAGGATACGGGATTCGTTGATGTCGAACCCGGTAACATTAGTGAAATGGCGCGCAAACCCGACAGCAACTGGAAGCCCGACATACCCAAGCCCGACGACGGCGATTGTTTCGTCTGTGCGAAGCGGGATAACTGGAAGCGCATCAGTAAGTTTGAGCGGGGTGGTTACATTCATTTGAAAAACTCCTGTTCAATTTCGGGCGTAGTGCCGAAAGCTTTGGAAAAAGATACCGCTGATGGAGAACAGCGACAGGCCGATGAGGAAGGTGAGCAGGGTGTTGGGGAGTACGCGGCGTATGGCGTGTTCGACTGCAACTGGTCGGACCAGAACTTTTATCCGCGCCGGGAAAGCGAGAGTGTCTGCAGTTTTTATCAGCTCGGCGTTTTGTAAATAGGCTTGTGCCGGCGTTGAGGCCGAAGTGATTATTGTCAGCAACCCTTGCGTGGTGTCTATGGGCATCTCGAATTCGAGACTTTCGTTCGCTTGCATTTGGGTGCGAAGCTGGAAGGCAGCGGCCATTGTGTATTGCTCGGCGGTAACATTATTAAACAAAGGGTTACGCTGGGTGGCCGGCATTGCACCCTCCAGCGCGAGGATGCTGGTGGATTGGAAAACCGGTGCG